>NZ_LZPJ01000133.1:0-10814 GCF_001729365.1 Acinetobacter sp. YK3 | reverse complement strand
GACTTCGGCATGGGCACTGCTGGTTTTATATTCGGTTAAAACAGGAATAAAGGCCTGAGAAAAAGCCCCTTCAGCAAATAAGCGCCTAAAATAGTTGGGAATACGAAAGGCAACAACAAAGGTATCGAAGTCCTTACCCGCACCAAATACATTGAGTAGTACCACATCGCGTACCAACCCCAATACCCGAGATAACATTGTCATTGCACTGACAATTACAGTCGATCGCCACAATGCCATCGCATTCACCTACGGCTTATCTTTTAAAAAGCGTTATTGTAATGAAAGTCCCAACAGATTTCGTTGTGAAATTATAAATCTATCGATGTTTTTTCGGCTAACTTCTGTTGAGCGAGCAAATTTCGAAATAATTGCCAATCAAAATGTTCACCTGGATCGGTTTTACGTTTTGGCGCAATGTCAGAATGGCCTGCGATATGATTTTGAATTTTTGGATAGGTCTGTTGTAAAGTTTTCACAACCTCAACCAGTGCTTGATACTGTGCTGGCTCAAAAGGCAAATCATCACTGCCCTCCAACTCGATCCCGATCGAATAATCATTACATTCTTTCTGTGCAAGATAACTTGAACGTCCTGCATGCCACGAACGATCATTAAAATTCACAAACTGAATCACTTCGCCTGTCCGCAAAATCAACAGGTGTGCCGAGACCTGCATCCCTTCAATGGTCTGGAAATAAGGATGTAGCGACCAATCTAATTGATTCTGAAAAAATTGCTGAATATAGCCCCCACCAAACTGGGAAGGCGGCAAACTGATATTGTGAATAACGATCAGTTGAATATCAGTTCCAGCAGGACGTGTATTGAAATTAGGCGACGCAATCTGGGCTGCCCCCACCAATACACCCTCTTGTACTTGAGCAAATCTAGCGTGTTGCATTGTGACTCGAATCAGCAATTTAATCTGTATAGATGCCATTCTGCCATGCTTTATCCAGAATAATCGAGATGAAATGCTTATTTTTTATGAGTAGGGTGCTAATATAACGCACACGTTTTTTGGTCAAAAATATACTGGAACTGGTATGAGTATTCCTCAATCTTTGCTTGAACAATCTATTCAAATCAATATCCAACAAGCATTACAAGAAGATATTGGGGACGGCGATATTACCGCCATGCTTACACCAGTCGATGAGCAAGCCACAGCAACCATTATTAGTCGTGAAGAGATGGTACTGGCAGGTCAACCGTGGGTGAATGCCTTGATTCAAGCCTATGACAACAGCGTACAAGTAACGTGGTTAAAGCAAGAAGGCGATGTGGTTGGTGCAAATGAAGCATTTTTAAAACTTGCTGGTTCAGCGCGCAGCTTACTCACAGTAGAACGTCCAGCTTTAAACTTTATCCAGACCTTGTCTGCGGTTGCGACTAAAACTGCTAACTATGTCAAACAGCTTGATGGTTTACATACCAAACTGCTCGATACCCGTAAAACCTTACCAGGTCTACGTATCGCGCAAAAATATGCCGTAGCAATCGGTGGTGGTCAAAATCACCGCTTAGGTTTGTTTGACGCTTTCCTGATCAAAGAAAATCATATTATGGCTGCTGGCGGCATTGCCCAAGCCATCACCAAAGCACACCAAATCGCGCCAGGAAAACCTGTCGAAGTTGAGGTTGAAACTTGGGATGAGTTAAATCAGGCACTTGAAGCTGGTGCTGATATCGTAATGCTGGATAACTTTAGTCAGCAACAAATGATTGATGCGGTTAAACATGTTGCAGGTCGCTGCAAGCTAGAAGCATCTGGCAATATTACCATCGAAAATTTACGTGAAGTGGCGACCACAGGGGTCGACTATATTTCAATGGGTGTATTGACCAAAGATGTAAGAGCGGTTGATTTATCCATGCGTTTTAACGCTTAAGCCTGATCTGTCTCTTTGTCTTGAGACTCATGCTTTTGTGAAGCTAAAAGTTCTGTTTTCTTAGAAACTTCAGTTGTTTCAACTTGCCACGCTGATTTGGCTTCGGTCGAATCAGTTGGTCGTGGATCTGCCGCCATTAAAACAAAAGTTACTGCGGTTAATAACACGAGAAAAACTTGTAACATCCTTACCCCGAAATATCTTACTTTCAATTTTTGCTCACTGTATCAAACGAACATGAGCCAAATCTGAGTGCTATGTAACAGCATGAAAACACTCAGTGAGATTCTGTTGAAAGTGCTAAATTTATGTCTGTTTTTATTTGCAGCTGTATCTATTGGTTTTTTAAAAGTTAATTATTTCAAATAAAAAAGCAGCCTAAGTACCCACCTAGACTGCTTTTTCTCATCTAATCCTACAATTTATAGCTCAATAAAGCCCATATATGGATCAGAGATGGAGTCTTCATTGGTTTCAATACGTCCAGCAAAACGACGGCTATAACTCGGATCATTTTCAATGGTGACAGTGAAATCATACCAGCCACCAAACTCGCTCATGTCCCAGCCAAGTTCTTTTTCAGTTGCCGCTGTTTCAATCTGCCAGAGCTTGTTCGGTAAATAAGCATTGGCCTTGATTACCAGTTTTGCAACCTGTGCTGCATCATTACGTACTTTTAAGAACAGCTTTGGATCACACTCTTCCATACAGACCCGAATCTCTGGCAATGCCTGAATTTGTGTTGCTTGAGCCAAATTGCCCGTAAAACTACGGTGGAAACCATTCGGCCCCAATACCCATAGATCATAGCGATTATCGAGAGTCTGCCAGATGTCATCCAGTTGCTTGCCTGCCTCAACCATATAACGGCGCGGCACAGCATCCAGATTCAATTTATCGTAGACATGGAACACGGCTGCATGCGTACCGGTATTCGAGAACATCAGTTTGACAGTTTTCGCTGCAACGTCCACTTTAGCACTAGTGTGCAGAATATAAGGTAAGGCACGAGATGGACGAATACCCATGTCCTGCACAGGATAGGTCTGACTTTCTGGACGGCTCACCTGCCCCAAACGCTCCTGTGCTTTACGGATGGCATCTGCTTCAGCTTTGCTCTTCTTCCCCGCCAAATCTGGCATTGGCAGTAAATTCGGGGTCTTAAAGTTAAAGGCTGACATTAAATCACCACATACCGCACGTCGATATGGGCTGATATTTGGTTCCTGTACACCAAAACATTGTTCTAGGAAGCGAATCACTGAAGAATGATCAAACACTTGTGAATTGACCCAGCCACCGCGACTCCACGGCGAAATGATATACATTGGCACACGAATCCCTGGCCCATAGACCCCAACCCCATTACTCACTTTCGGATCGGTAAAATTCGGTTGTCCATTGGATGCTTTGGCATGCGTCGCATACTCATAAGACATCTGTTCCTTGCTTAATGTCGATTTACCATAGACTTCACCTGAAATATCCATCGAAGGCGCACTTGGTGAAGGTACATGGTCAAAGAAACCATCATTTTCATCAAAGTTAATCAGGAAAACTGTCTGGCTCCACAATTCTGGGCGCTCAGTCAGCGCATTCAACACTTCCTGAATATACCATGCACCTTGCACAGGGCTTGAAGGCCCAGGATGTTCGCTATAAGTTGCAGGCGCCACCAGCCAGCTCACCTGTGGTAGCTGCCCTTTGGCAATATCTTCTTTAAATGAACCGAGAAAACCACCATCTGGCATGGTATTGGCAATGCCTTTATACAAAGGTTGTCTGGCATCAATGGCTGGATCATAAGCTGGGCAAATCGTACTGTTATTGACTGGCTTGCCTGATAATTCGTTGGCACGGCGGTACTTTTTAAATCCTGCCAATGGGTTATCGGTAAAGTTGTCTGGCATGTTTTGATAAACTTTCCAGCTCACGCCCGCTTCCTGTAAGCGCTCAGGATAAGTGGTCCAGTCATAACCTGTGAGAGATGTTCCAATCGAGTCCAGATCATTAACCACACTGGCAACATTCGCCCCTGTTGGGCCATTGGTTCCCGTCCAGATAAACATACGGTTGGAGTTGGTGCCAGTATGCATCGCACAATGATAGGCATCGCACAACGTAAAAGCATTGGCTAAGGCAAACTGGAATTCAACTTCCTGTTGTTTGTAATAACCCATAGATTGCGGTTGCTTGTATTGCACCCAATTGCCCATGCGACCATGATCCCACGCGTATTGCCCGTCAGTCCATGAATGTGGTGTGCCACTGACACGCTGTGCATTGCCGCGGCTGCTGTCCAGATGATAGGGATAGACTTTATTCTTATTGGCGTCGTATTGTTCCCAGACTTTACGGCCTTGGCTCAGTGGAATCGTGAAACGGTCACCAAAACCACGTACACCTTTCAGGGTACCAAAGTAATTATCAAAAGAACGGTTTTCCTGAGTCAAAATCACCACGTGCTTAACGTCTTTGATGGTGCCTGTTTCTACCTTGGCATCAATCGCAAGTGCTTTTTGAATACTCATTGGAAAACTGGTCAATGCAGCCGTACCAAACAACGCTTTGGTTGAATTTAATACAAAGTCACGACGATTCATCTTATTAACTTCCTTATTGTTATTCGTTAGGGCGCGCAGTGAATTTTGCAGCTTGTGGTGGGCGGCTGTGGATTTGGCGTGGAATTATTGTTATCGCCTTGATCACTATCATTACAGGCACTGAGTAAAAAGCAGCTACTACTCAGTAACGCTAAAAAGAAATTTCGCATTTTACTATCCGTTAAAATATCAGTGCAGATAGTCAATACAATATAAATGACATTTAGATGATGATTTGATCGCAGTTTGATGACAGAAAAACAAGATAAAAAAAAGGCGGTCTAAACACACCAGACCGCCCGCACTATCAACTGGAACTTACCAACCGAGTGCCTGCTGTTGCTTTTGAATCAATTCCGCGATTCCTTTTTCTGCAAGCTCTAACATGGCATTGCACTGTTGACGGGTAAACGGTTTGTCTTCTGCCGTTCCCTGAATTTCAATAAATTCACCCGCTTGTGTCATCACCACATTCAAATCTGTTTGGCAATTTGAATCTTCTTCGTAGCATAGATCGAGGAGTACTTCGTCTTTATACATACCCACCGAAATTGCTGCCACTAAACTCTTTAATGGATCCTGTTTAATCTTTTTGTTGCTGAGCAATACATTCATTGCGTCAACCAAAGCCACTGCTGCACCCGTAATCGCCGCAGTACGGGTACCGCCATCTGCCTGAATCACATCACAGTCGATTGTAATGGTGTTCTCGCCCAACTTCTTCAAATCCACCATTGCACGTAAGCTACGGCCAATCAGACGCTGGATCTCTTGAGTACGACCCGTTTGCTTACCACGAGCCGCTTCACGATCGCTACGCGTATGCGTTGAGCGTGGCAACATGCCATATTCAGCTGTTACCCAACCTTGACCCTGACCTTTCAGGAAGCGTGGTACCGAGTTATCAATACTCGCAGTACACAACACTTTAGTATGACCAAACTCAACCAAAACTGAGCCTTCTGCGTAACGGGTATAGTTACGGGTAATTTTTACCTCACGTAATTGGTCTAATGCTCTTTGGTCAATACGCATAACGATTCCTTAAAACTATGGCTCAAATATCATTGCGCCATAGTATAGCTCAATTACACGTGCTTTCAGTTTTACTTATTCGTTACAATTCACCCAATTAAGCAAATCTAAACTTCGCTTTCAGATTGCTCCAGCCTTGTGCCAGTTGTGCGGATAAATCATTCGGCAATGAACATTTAGCCAAACGCACCCACACCGTCCAGAACTGCTTCATGAAGTTGGCTTCGTTATAGTTCACTCCATATTCGGCACATAATGCTCTAATTTGTGGTGCAACCTGTTCATAACGATTGGCAGGCATATCAGGGAATAAATGATGCTCAATCTGATGGCTCAAATTACCACTCATAAAATGCATCCATTTCCCACCTGTGAAGTTGCTTGAACCACGAATCTGACGAAGGTACCACTGTGCCTTGGTTTCGTTCTCGGTATTGTCTGCTTCAAAGGTTTCAGCATCTTCAGTAAAGTGACCATTAAAAATCACTGCTGACGACCATAAGTTACGCATGATGTTTGCGACTGCATTACCCGCCAATACGGGAATAAAGTTTACTGTGGCAATCGCCGGGAAGAACACATAGTCTTTTAACACTTGGCGTTTGGCTTTTTTACGGAACTCAGCCGCATCTGCCCAAACCTGCTTCCATGTTTTGGTTTTATAAACCAACGCATCTTCCAGATGCAGGTTTTGTACACCCACATACCACTGGAAAAAGAACATGAGCTGAAGTGCCAATGGGATATTGGCCAAATGACGTACTTCCCATTTCTGGTCTTCTGTGACACGTAAAATGCCATAACCCACATCATGGTCTTTACCGACAATATTGGTATAAGTATGGTGCATATAGTTATGGGTATAGCGCCAGTCATTGCCTGAACAGGTATTGTCCCAATCGTAATCTTCACCACGTAAACTTGGATCATTCAACCAGTCAAACTGACCATGCATCACGTTATGGCCCAGTTCCATATTCTCGACGATTTTAGACACACCCAGCATGGCTGTCCCCAGCAACCATACGGGTGGAATCCAGCCACCGAACATCAACATGCCACGGGATGCGATTTCGGTATAACGCACGAAATTACGTACTTTATAAATATATTTCGAGTCCTGCTCACCCAGATTTTGCATCACTTCCAGTCGAATTTGCTCGACACGGCGACCAAACTCTTCGACTTGTTCAGGGGTTAAATGTGCTGACTTTGATACAGTTTTAAATTCTAATGCCATATTCATTGTGTTGATCCTCAAATATCTTTGTTTTTATAGGTCAATCGTGACTGGGCTTAGCGCCTGGCTCACACATAACTTGATTGGACGGTTGGGTTGATCATCAATCTCGCCAGTGAGGACATTTTGGGTCACACCGCTGACTTTGGTACAGCTACAGCGGTTACACACGCCCATGCGACAACCATGTTGTGGACGTAAACCCGCTTGCTCTGCACTGCTCAGGAGATTGGTCGTTGCAATAAAATTTTGTTGCGCACGACGAAACGTAATCGGTTGAGCTTCATTGGAATGCTCGACTTGTACGGGTTGGAAAAATTCTTGATGAAAGTTCTCCACGACCCCATGCTGCGTATAAATCTGTTGCGCCTGTTTCATCATGCTGTGGTGACCACAGGCATAGGCTTGAATATCTTTAAAATTAGGGACGAGTTTCTCTAACAAAGCTGCATCCAAATGCTGTTTTTGCTGCGCCGTATTAAAGAAATGATAATTCAGTTGTGGGTATTGCTCAGCCAAAGCCAAGATGTCCTGATGCAATACTTCAGCACGGTTAAAATACACCACGTGCACTTGTTCAAGCTGCTGTTGTAATGCTTGTTTTAATAAAGAATAAATTGCAGTAATACCAGAACCTGAAGCAATCAGTAATGCAGGTTGCTGACCTTGATGTAAGACGAAATCCCCTTGCGGCTGAGAAATCTCGAAGCTGTCTCCAACACGCAATTGTTGTGCTGCTTTAGACACTAAACCTTGAACTTTAATGCCTAGACGGATTTCACCTTGTGACGTGACCTCAATAATGGAATAGCTACGTTGTTGATATACCCCGTTAATCATGAGGGTAATTAAAACGCTTTGGCCTGCTTTAACTTGGCGAATATCAAAATTATGATTTGGCTTTAAGCTGAGTGAAACCATATCTTCGCTCAGCGGCTGCACAGCAGTGACTTGCGCAAGAATGCGTTTCCAGGCGAAGGTTGGCTTGATCTTTTGCAAGATAAAATCAACGAAATCTTCTCGAATCCAATGTGGCTGATAACTTAACTCTGCGTTCATACGTTCCTCGTTTTGTATCTGGCTATTTATTTTGAGTGAACAAATGTTCATGTAGTGAACATGTGTACACTATATTTATTTGTGTTCACTGAGTCAACACTTGTTCACTAATTTTTTGAATATTTTTTATACTTGTTATAAGCCACTCAAAATACGGAGAAAATAAAACGCTTCTCTCAGATGCTGCTTATCATTTGCACATCTGTTGCGCCTGTAAAGATCAAAAACATCTGTATTTAGCAATGTACGAAGACTAAAAAGTTTCTGTTTTTTTTGCTAGACTCTTTGGTATGGTTTTAATGGATCTTATTCATGTCGATTAGAGATGAACGAAAACAACAGAGTCGACAGGCTTTACTGGATGCAGCCCTCCACCTGAGTACCGCAGGACGTTCATTTAGTAGCATTAGCTTGCGTGAAGTTGCACGTGAAGTTGGTTTGGTACCAACGGCATTTTATCGTCATTTTCAAGACATGGATGCGCTCGGACAAGAGCTGGTCGATCAGGTCTCTTTGCATTTAAAAAGCCTGATTCATCAATTGGGGCAAAGCTACCTGTTACACAGTGGTTCGGCCAAAACCCGCACCAGCATTGAGTTATTCGTACAGGCGGTTAATCACAGCCCGCAGCAATGGCAATTTATGATTGCGGAACGCTGGGGTGGATCTGAAACCGTCCGCATTGCGATTGCACGGGAAATTGAGTTTCTGATCGAAGATCTAGCCATTGATCTGTGCAAGCTCGAAACCTTCAAACACATCAAGGAAGCCAAGCATTTACAGGTCCTTTCTACGATTTTGATTAATATGTCATTTACGTGGGCCATGACTTGGATCAATTTGCCAAAACAGTTCACGATTGATCATTTACTCGAACAACAAAACCTGTTTATTGATAATGCAGCGACCCAAGTGCGCTTATTATTCAGCGGGATTTCCAACTGGGAACCAGAAAACGCTTGACCATATCCAAACCAAAGTTTGATATATAAAAGCATTGCTTCGCGTTATGATGCATTGGACACTAATGCAAATGCAGTGTGGAACACTATGAGGAGCTTATAAGCATCATGAATCCAGATCGTCATACTCAGTTCTTAATTCGTAAAGAAAAAATCTTGCAGGTTGCAGAAAAGCTGTTATTAGAAAACAACCAAGAAATGACCTTAGATGAACTGGTTGCTGAACTGGATATTGCCAAAGGCACTTTATATAAACATTTCCGTAGCAAAAATGAATTATTGCTGGAACTGATTATCCAGAATGAAAAAGAAATCTTAAAAATTTCAGATAGATACAATACAGATGTCAAAGAGTATGCGCCACGTTACATGCTCTATCATCTCACCTCACCAAGCCGTACCATTCTGCTGCATCAGTTAGAAGAACATCTGACCATGACTGAATCAAAGTTAAAGCATCTTTTTGATGAGCTTTACTCGATCCGTCAACAACGTATCGTGTCGTTAAAAGACATGACTGAAAAATATTTAAAATCACAGAATTATGATATGTCGATTCGTGATTATCTTTCTTATATCTGGTCCCTGACCTACGGCGCAGCATTATTGTTGAATTCAAGCTATTACCAGCGCTCGATTGGTTCACGTGAAAAGTTAATTAACCTGTATGTCAATCAGGCCTTATCACTTCCGACACAGAAAGTTCAGATTGATTTAAAAGACTTTCAACTGGATCAAGACTAAATAAAAAAAAGGACTGTCACGGCAGTCCTTTTTATTTGAAATTGCATCAATTATTTCGCTTTACGCTCTTTTTCTAACAAGTAATTCACCACTTGAGTGACTTTACCATCTTCACCCTGAACCACATATTTACCATTCACAACCACAGCAGGAACACCCGTCAACTGGTATTGCTGCGCCAGTTTATTTGACTCTGCAATTTTTGCAGTGATTGGGAAAGAGTTAAACATGCTGTTAAATTTTTGCTCAGGTACGCCGTAACGCGCAAAGAATTTTGCTTGAGAAGCCTGATCAAAGATTTGCTGACCACCTTCATGAATCGCATGGAAAAGTGGAATATGGGTCTTTTTACGCACACCTAATGCTTCAGAAACGTAATAACCACGGGCACCTTGTTCCCATACTTTATTCATTGCTGCTGGTGTACGAAGGAAATAAACGTCTTTTGGAATCTGCTTCAACCATGCTTGCATATGTGGTTCAAGCTTAAAGCAGTGCGGGCAACCGTACCAGAAGAACTCACGCACTTCGAGCTGGCCTGCTGGTGCAACCGTTTTGCCTGGATTTGCAATAACGGTATAGTCTTTACCAGCCACAAAATCTGCTGCCATCGCATTCATTGAAAATGCCAATGCAGCTACACTCAAACCACTTAATACTAACTTTTTCATTGACTTTGCTTTTCCTCTAAGCATTTTTCGTAAGTTTATATGCTTAATATAAAACAAACACGAGCAATTCGTTTTGCTTCTGTGAAGTTTTTTATTGGATTTATCGCTTTTTTTGCCAGAATCGCTACACTACCAACAGATTAAACCTAAATAATCATCCTTATATAGAGGTGACACTATGTCGCAATTGAATGTTGACCCGCAAGAAATCGCAAAATTTGAAGCATTGGCTGCCAAATGGTGGGATCAACATTCTGAATTCCGCCCGTTGCATCAAATCAACCCTTTACGCTTAAACTGGGTAGATGAACGTGTTGGCGGTCTGGCTGGCAAGAAAGTACTCGATGTTGGCTGTGGTGGCGGAATTCTGGCAGAAAGTATGGCGCGTCGTGGGGCGGATGTACTCGGCATTGATATGGGCGAAGCGCCACTGGCTGTTGCACGTTTGCATGCACAGCAGGACAATGTTGAAAATATTGAATACCGTCAGATTCCAGTTGAGCAACTGGCACAAGAACAGGCAGGTCAATATGATGTCGTGACCTGTATGGAAATGATGGAACATGTACCTGATCCTGCTTCAATCGTCAAAGCCTGTCAGGCT
>NZ_LZPJ01000132.1:0-11637 GCF_001729365.1 Acinetobacter sp. YK3 | reverse complement strand
CTTTTAAATTCAAACACCCCAGTCTCGAGAGAGGTTGGGGTGTTTTTTATTGCGCGTTAAAAATAAGAACAAAAAACATAATGTGTTAGAAGTATTGACCTAATTGGTTAACTTTTATGAGGGGGAGGAGATTATTCTATTTATAACTAAAACATAAAGATAACTATGAGATAAATCTAATGGTTGATATTAATGTAAATGAAAAGCCAAATAAATTGGGTGTTTTCCCTTATGTAATTGCAGCAATATCGTTTATACCTGGTATTGGTGTTATCTTTGGAATTATTGCTGTTATTTGGGGAGTACTAACTAAAAAAAGTGGTGGTAAAGTACTCGCGATTATTGGTGCTTGTGGTATCGGCCTTAGTATTGTTCTTTATGGTTCGCTCTTTTATTTTGGTTTTGTTCAGCGTGGAGGTTTATATGATGAATTGCGCGCTCAATCAAGTCAAATAGCTATGACATCATTAGTTCAAGCAATTGAATTTTATAAAGTAGAAAATGGTCATTATCCAGATTCGCTGGAAACATTAAGTCAGTCCTTGCCAGAAAATAGTCCAGTTTTTGTGTTTGACGCTACTGATGTTTCATGGAGCAGTTCACCACGCTATTACCATTACGAGTTAAAAGATTCCTCTCATTATTATTTGCTCAGTATGGGGCAGGATGGAGAACCTTATACAAGTGACGATATTTTACCGAACATTGAGCTAAAGCCAGATAGTAAAATTGGATTGATTTTTCATGAAAGTAGTACAGGCGCTACTTTATAGCTCTTAAATATATTATTGTTTAAAAATCGAGTGTTTTAAATATTCTGTACGAGGAAGCAGAAAGGTCATTTTCCTCGTGATCTATATATTGACTCACTCAGTCAAAAAGAATGTAATTTTCCTTGTATGCGTAAACATTACTTTATGTTATAAATATTTTTATAGGCATGTTTTTTGCTTATCTTAATAGAAGGAAAGACTATGAAATTATCTGTTGGATTGAAAGTTGCGAACAGTTTATCGTTGACTCCTCAATTACAACAAGCCATACGTCTTTTACAACTCTCAAGTCTAGAACTCGAACAAGAAATTCAAATCCAGTTAGACAGCAATCCCTTACTTGAAAAAATTGAAGATATTAGCTCAACTGAAAGTCTTTCTAACTTAGAAGCAAAAGAGACAGGGGACTTAACGACTGAGCTGAATGCTGATCATCTTCCCAATGATTTACCTGTAGATACTGAATGGGATGATATTTATACGCATCAATCAACTGCTTTGGCGTCACCAGAATACGAAGAAAGAGAAGACAATCGTCAAGCACAAATGAGTTTGAAAGAGCATATTTTAGATCAGGTCAATCTTTTGCATTTTTCGACTGTAGATAAGCTCATTGCTTATTGCATTGTTGATTCTCTGGATGATAAGGGATTCTTGGATGCTGAGCTGGGGGATATTGTGCTCGCAGTTACTCGATTATTAGAAGAAATGGAGAGTGTGGAAGAAGTTGAAGAAGATGAAATCATTGTTGTTTTAAAGCACATTCAACGTTTAGATCCGATAGGTGTTGGCTCAAGAAACTTAGCTGAATGCTTGAAGATTCAGCTTGAAACAGTACATGAAAAAGTTCCTTATTTGGCAGAAGCTAAGAATTTATTGAAATATTATGAGCTGCTTATTTCCAATGATTTGAACAAATTATTAAAGCAAACAGGTTTATCTAAAGAGCAATTAAAAAGTGCTGTTGATTTACTCAAGACTCTAAAACCATATCCTGGCTTAGAGTTCAACCAACAGGAATCTGAATATCAGGTGCCTGATGTTGTGGTGTCCAAGAAAGATCAGCATTGGCAAGTGCAGCTCAATCCAGACATTCTACCTAAATTACGGATCAATTCATTTTACTCAGGCATGATTCGTCGTGCAGATCAAAGTGATGATAATGTTTATTTACGCAATCAAATGCTGGAAGCAAAAAACTTTATCAAGAGTATTGATGAGCGCCATAAGACTCTATTAAAAGTTGCAACCTGTATTGTTGAGCATCAACGCGCCTTTTTGGAGCAAGGTCCAGAGGCAATGAAGCCTTTAGTGCTCCGTGATGTAGCAGAAGAAGTTGAGTTGCACGAATCGACTGTCTCACGAGTAACGACCAATAAATATATGCTAACTCCACGTGGTTTATTCGAATTGAAATATTTCTTTTCAAGTCATGTTGGAACGACGACGGGTGGTGAAGCATCATCGACTGCGATCCGCGCCATGATCAAAAAGCTGGTTTCAAATGAAAATCCACGTAAGCCTTTGTCGGATAATGTAATTGCCGAGATGCTGAAAAATGAAGGGATTGAAGTGGCTCGGCGGACGGTTGCGAAATATCGTGAATCGTTACATATTCCTTCATCTTCTGAAAGAAAAGTCTTGATCTAAATTTTAAGGTGTGACTATTCTATTGGTTCATTATTACGGAATAATGAATTTTTTTAATGATCACTAGAGGAATCGCTGAAATGATTTAATGGATATTGAACCACTGATGTGCATTAAGTTTGCTTGAGCGATTTCTTGTATCCTGAGAAAAAGGTGAGGGATAGAATTATGCAAATAACAATTCGTGGACACCATTTAACCATTACACCAGCAATTGAAGAAAATATAAAAGAAAAGTTTAGTCAAATGACCAAGCATCTAGATCAAGTGAATAGTATGCAAATCAAATTGGCTAAAGATCATCAGATTGACAAGCGTTCACACAAGGGAAGTGCAAACCATATTGCTGAAGCAATTATACGTTTGCCGGGGGTGGAACTGTTTGCACAGGCGACAGCCGATGATATGTATACTTCGATTAGAAAATTGACCGATAAATTAAAACGTCAGCTTGCTAAACATAGAAAAATCCAGTGTTCTTATCAGCATGAACTGGCACTTTTGAGTTAATTTTTATTTTTATAAAAGAGGCTTTTTGTGGAGCCTCTTTTTTTTATTGATAAAAAAAGAAACTGCTTACTGAATTATGTGAAAAAGTTATAGTAAAATAGCTCGTTTTACACCAATGGTTGTATAAGAGGTCTTGGAATGAATAGTGAGCAGCTCACGCAAATTTTAAAAGAAGCTTTCCCTGAAGCAGAGGTAGCGGTGAGCGGACAAGCTGGCAAATTTGACCTGCGTATTGTTGATGATCAGTTTGAAGGTAAACGTACCGTTGCTCGTCAACAATCGGTTTATGCACCTCTAAATTCTTATATCGCGAGTGGTGAAGTTCACGCAGTAACGATTCGCGCAATGACAAAAGACGAATGGCGCAAAGCAAGCCTTTTCGGAGCTTAAATATTAATGGATAAGTTTTTAATTACGGGCGGTGTTAAGCTCGAGGGTGAAGTGCGCATTTCTGGTGCTAAAAATGCGGCATTGCCTTTACTTGCAGCAATGATTCTTGCTGATTCTCCGATTACATTGACCAATGTACCAAACTTAAAAGATGTAAATACATTGGTTAAGTTGATTGCTGGTCTTGGTGTGACCATGAGCTACGAAGGTGAAACTGTTTGTGCTGATGCTTCGACATTAGACAATCAGTTTGCACCTTATGAACTTGTACGTACTATGCGTGCATCTATTCTGGTGCTTGGCCCTTTATTGGCGCGCTATGGCAATGCAAAAGTATCATTACCTGGTGGTTGTGCGATTGGTTCACGCCCAGTTGATCAACACTTAAAAGCTTTAGAAGCTTTGGGTGCGCATATTGAAGTAGAAAATGGTTATGTCCATGCTTCAGTTGATGGCCGCTTAAAAGGTGGTGAAGTTGTTTTTGATATGGTCACCGTTGGTGGTACCGAAAATATCTTGATGGCTGCTGCGTTAGCTGATGGTGTGACCACAATTCGTAATGCTGCTCGTGAACCAGAAATCACCGATCTTGCACAAATGTTGATTAAGATGGGTGCCAAGATTGAAGGTTTGGATACAGATACGCTAGTGGTAACGGGCGTGGAAAGTTTACATGGCTGCGAATATGCCGTTGTAGCTGACCGTATCGAAACGGGTTCATATCTAGCTGCTGCTGCCATTACGGGTGGTCGAGTGAAAACCACGCATACCGATCCTGCATTGTTAGAAGCGGTATTGGATAAGTTTGAAGAAATGGGTGCGGAAGTTACGCGTGGTGATGACTGGATCGAACTGGACATGCAGGGCAAACGTCCAAAAGCGGTGAGTTTCAGAACGTTGCCTCATCCTGAATTTCCAACAGACATGCAGGCTCAATTGATGGCGGTAAATGCCATTGGTCGTGGTTTTGCAACGATTTCTGAAACGATTTTCGAAAACCGTTTTATGCATGTCCCAGAACTTTCACGTATGGGTGCTAATATTCAGGTTGAAGGACATGATGCGGTCGTTACAGGTGTGGAAACATTGCAAGCTGCACCTGTCATGGCGACAGATTTACGTGCTTCATTTTCACTTGTTTTAGCTGCTTTGGTTGCTGAAGGTGAAACACTGGTTGACCGTATCTATCACATTGATCGTGGCTACGAACATGTGGAAGAGAAATTGCAAAGTTTAGGTGCTCAGATTAAGCGAGTAAAAGGATGAATGACTTAAGAAACGATGATCCAAATTTTGACGTAATGGGCAATTTTGATCATGGTTTAACTTTAGCACTCAGTAAAGGCCGTATCTTAAAGGAAACTTTACCCTTGCTTGAAAAGGCGGGGATTAATTTACTTGAAGATCCAGATAAATCACGCAAATTGATTTTTCCAACGACGCACAAAAAAGTCCGTATTTTGATTTTACGTGCTTCTGATGTTCCGACCTATGTTGAGAATGGTGCAGCAGACTTTGGCGTAGCAGGTAAAGATGTCTTGATGGAACATGGTGCACAACATGTTTATGAGTTGCTTGATCTGAAAATTGCCAATTGTAAATTGATGACAGCTGGTAAAGTCGGTATGGAACGTCCAAAAGGCCGTTTAAAGATCGCGACTAAATACGTCAATTTAACCCGTCAATATTATGCAAGCCTCGGTGAGCAGGTGGATGTAATTAAACTATACGGATCAATGGAGCTTGCTCCTTTGGTTGGTTTAGGTGATTACATTGTCGATGTGGTTGATACTGGAAATACTTTACGTGCCAATGGCTTAGAGCCGTTAGAAGAAATTTGCAAAGTTTCTTCACGTTTAATTGTCAATAAGGCAAGTTTTAAACGTAAACAAGCGGTTTTAAACCCGATTTTGACGCAACTTGAAGAAGCGGTTAAAGCACGTCAAAACTGATCTTTGTACATTAAATTAAGAAACCGTTCTTATGAGCGGTTTTTTTACATTCGAATATTTGTGTGGGAGACATAACAACTTTGTTTCTGACCAGAGGCTATGTTAAAAAAGCTTATGGTTTGTTGAAAATGTACAGGAACAATGAAAAATCCAGAGCAGCGTAAACAAGAATCTATTCTAAAATTAAAAACCAAAGCCATACCTTATATCGACTGGTTGCCACATATTGAGTCAAGTGATGATGTAATACCGCGCTCCGCTGAACACATTGCCAAGCGTGCTATTGCATGTTTGCTTATGATTCAAGTTGCATGTGATCTGGATCGTGATCAGTTTGATCAAGAAACGGAAGATTTTATTGTCGATCTACTCAATAAATTTGAAGTCGCTGATGAATTAACTGTTAAAGAAAAAAATATATTGAATAGAAGTGCCGCACAGCAAGATATCGTCAATATGATCTGGAAGTATGAAGCATATTGGGTATTACTGTGGGCGCTGGGCATTGTCGATGAACTGAAATATCCAGATGAAATCGCGGATTGTGATTTTGCGATTGATGTCGTATCTCGTTGTCACTCATTGCAGGAATTTATGCAACAGGTGAAATTAAGAAATATTGAAGAAATTCTGGATGAAGCAGATCTGATCTATCGTTATGATTGGGCATGTGTTGATGCACGCTTAAAACAGCAGAATGCACCTGCGAATTTAAATGCTTCTGTTGTTTTGGAGCGTCATGGTGCTTTAAATTGGCTGATACAAGCGGATGCGGATTGGGATAATCCTGATGTAAGTACTTAAAAAGTATAAAATTGTGAGGGTTAAAAGTTTTTTCCTATAAAAGCAGTGGAAATGCTGATGTTATCTTGCCCACAAATGTGCTGAAAAAGAGTAAACTTAGCGTTCTCTTTTTCGCCTTGTGGGTAAATTGATGCGACGTTTATCGACTCAGGATCAAAATTTTAAACAGACTTTTGCTGAACTTCTAGCATTTGAAACCGTTAATGATCCTCAATTAATACAAACTGTAGATCAAATTATTGCTGATGTTCGTCAGCATGGTGATGATCATGTGCTTAAATTAACGCAACAGTTCGATCGACATCCAGCGCATCAATTCTCTGATTTAGAACTGACTCAGGCACAGCTTAAAACTGCATTTGATGGTTTAAATGTAGAAATCCGTGAAGCATTAGAACTTGCTGCAAAACGTATTCGTTCTTTCCATCAAGCACAAAAGCAGGAAGGCTGGACCTATGTTGATGATCTAGGAAATACCTTGGGGCAGAAAGTTACACCACTGGATCGTGTTGGAATTTATGTACCGGGTGGATTAGCCTCTTATCCCTCATCTGTACTTATGAATGCTTTGCCAGCACATGTCGCTGGCGTCCCTGAAATTATTATGGTGGTTCCTGCGCCAAATGGCGAGTTGAATCCACTGGTGTTAGCAGCTGCCTATTTGGCAGGGGTGAGCCGTGTGTTTACCATCGGTGGTGCGCAGGCCGTTGCGGCATTGGCTTATGGAACACAAACCATTCCAGCGGTAGATAAAATTACAGGACCCGGCAATCGATTTGTCGCAGCCGCAAAACGTGCGGTCTTTGGACAAGTCGGTATTGATATGATTGCTGGGCCTTCGGAAATTCTGGTCTATGCTGAAGGTGAAAATAATGCTGAGTGGTTAGCGATGGATGTGTTATCTCAAGCCGAGCATGACACCGTTGCGCAAGCTATTTTCATTACCCCAGATGAAACGCTGTTAAATGCAGTTGAAGCTGCGATTGAAAAGCATTTAAGTGAATTGCCAAAAGCAGAAATTGCCAAAACCTCGATTCAAAATCGCGGTGCGTTGGTGCTGGTAAAAGACCGTGCAGAAGCGGTTGAACTGATTAATCAGGTGGCTCCAGAGCATTTGGAATTGTGTCTTGATGATGCCGAGTTGATGAGTCAGGACATTCGTCATGCAGGGGCAATCTTTATGGGACGTTATACCCCAGAAGCCATTGGTGATTATTGTGCGGGGCCAAACCATGTCTTGCCGACATCGGGGACAGCACGTTTTTCTTCACCACTTGGTGTTTATGATTTCCAGAAGCGCTCTAGCTTGATCATGTGCTCTGAAGAGGGTGTGAAAAGTTTGGCAAAAGCAGCCGATGTTCTGGCAGTGCAAGAAAATCTTGATGCTCATGCGCGCTCAGCCCGTTATCGTTACCAATAACCGATTCAAAGATTGATAGGGGCTGGAAAGCCCCTTTTTTAGGATACATGAGAGTAGAACAATGACGTTTACAGCAGAACAAATGCGTTTTTGGAGTCCAGAGGTTCGCGAATTAGAACCTTATGTACCGGGTGAGCAACCTAAGATTCAGAACTTGCTTAAACTGAATACCAATGAAAATCCATATCCGCCATCGCCAAAAGTGGTGCAGGCTGTGCAAGCAGTTTTAACTGAACAAGCCGATGCTTTGCGTTTATATCCAGATCCTGATGCAACCGCTTTAAAACAGGCGATTGCCAAGCAGCAGCAGGTTGATGTGGCTCAAGTGTTTGTCGGCAATGGTTCGGATGAAGTGTTGGCACATATTTTTAAAGCTTTTTTTATCCAGAAAGAACCGATTCTCTATCCAGATATTACCTATAGTTTTTATCCTGTTTATAGCCAGTTTTTTGCAACACAAACCAAGCAGATTCCTTTGAATGAAAAATTCGAAATAGATGTATCGGATTATGAACAGGAAAATGGCGGTATCATTATCACCAATCCAAATGCACCAACCAGTATCGCGCTCGGTTTAAATGAGATTGAGCAGGTACTCAAGGCAAATCCAGATCGCGTGGTTGTGATTGATGAAGCTTATGTTGATTTTGGTGCTGAGTCCGCGGTGCAACTGGTCAATCGCTATGAGAATTTAGTCGTTTGTCAGACCACTTCGAAATCACGTTCATTGGCTGGCTTACGTGTTGGTTTTGCGATTGCGCAAGCACATTTGATTGCGGCACTTGAAGCAGTCAAAAATAGTTTTAATTCGTATCCAATCGATCGTTTTGCGATTGCAGCAGCGGTGGCTTCATTTGAAGATCAAGCTTATTTTGAAGCGCAATGTGCCAAGGTGATTGAGAGCCGAGAAAAACTGGTAACAGATCTTAGTGCTTTAGGTTTTGAGGTATTGCCATCAAAAGCCAACTTTATTTTTGCCACGCATTCTCAACATGATGCTGCTCAACTGGCTCAACAATTACGTGAGCAGGGAATTATTGTGCGTTATTTCAATAAACCACGCATTAATCAATTCCTGCGTATTACGATTGGTACCGATGAACAAAACCAGCGTTTAGTAGATACCCTTAAAACGCAAATTTTATAAATCAGTATTGAGATTTACTGTTCAGAAGCCTGCCATGTATTGAGCAAATCAAGCATGGCAGAAATTTTATCAAAGCATTCCTGATATTCGGCTTCCGCATCAGACGCAATTGTGATGCCGCCACCCGCCCACATCGATAATTGGTCCTGATATTTTTGAATACTGCGAATCAAAATATTCCAACTGCCTGTACCATCAAAATTAAAATAGCCTAAGCTGCCACAATAAGCACCACGTGGTGCACCTTCTAACTCTTCAATAATTTGCATGGCACGAATCTTTGGTGCACCTGTGATTGAGCCACCTGGCAGGGCAGATAAGAGCATCTGCATGGGATTGATGTCTGCTTTTAAGGTCGCTGTAATCTCACTCACCATATGGTGAACCTGATTGAAGCTTTCAATTTCAAATAGTTTAGTGGTTTCAACAGAGCCTGTTTCAGCATAGACACTGAGATCATTACGTAAAAGATCTACAATCATGACATTTTCAGCTTGGTCTTTTTCAGAGTAACTGAGTTTATCTTTTGATATCTGATCTTGTTGGGGATCATCAAAGCGCGGCATCGTGCCTTTGATTGGACGCGTTTTAATTTTTTTGTTGGCCTGAAACTCAATAAATAATTCAGGCGAACAACTTAATAGTTCAAAATCCTGTATTTTGAGATAGCCCGCATAAGGTGCATGGGTAAGTTCCCACAATGGATTGGCGCGACTTAAAAGTGACCCTTGCGCATATGCTGTAAATTCTTGAGTTAAATTAATTTGATAACAGTCGCCTGCTTTAATATATTCCTGTACCTGATGAAAAGCATCGAGATACTGCTGTTTTGACCAACGGGCTTGGCACTTTTCAAGTAGACAAAGTGCAGGTGGCATTTGAACAGGTTGATTGATGAGATCAGAGATTTGCTTAAAGATGAGTTCGGCCTGAAGATCATCGCTATGAAAATACCAAGCATTATTCTCAAACTTTAAAAAAGTCGAATACTGACCTAAGAAAAAATCAGGCTGATCGCGTCCACTTACTTCAACAAATTGATTTGCACTAAAGTCATAACTGAAAAAGCCAATATAGCCACCACTAAAAGTTGCATTTGATGTCTTTGGCTTAGATTTAAACGTTGAAAAAGCGGTAAGTGAACAAGCCCCTGATCTTATTTGATATTGATTAAACTGAGTTTGATGAAATTGTTTTAATTCTAATTGTTGGAAAATGAGAAACTCTTGGGGTAAAAATGCAATAACAGGGGCATGATGGTTATATAAATAAACAAGACCCGTTAATTCATTAAGCTGGGCAAGAAGGTCAAATGCAGAAGTGAGTTGCGTGTTAAGCTTTTGCTGAAAATAAGACATAAAAACGGAAATACTTGCAGATACATTTGGAGGGAGGAATTGTACTACATTCAAAAAGTCTCGATCGATATTTATGGCCTGATGAGATGAAAAACCAGCATTTTTGAGGAAAGGGTGAGAACTGATTTTTGCTTTGTTAGTCTGATTGATATTAAGATCAATTTAACGATTAAGAATGCGTTTTTGTTTACACTTGTAACAACACTATTGGGAGTGGATAAACGGGCAGTGAGTAGAAATTAATCTTTGATTATGTAGGATAAAAATTAAAAATAAATAATGATTACATGCGGTTATGAGCTAATGCTGAAAAAGCGTTAATTGAGTGATTTATATGCCGTTTGTCGGGTTGTGCTCAAAAAGCAGTTAACAGGAGTTGAACATAAAATAACAAACAGGTAATTTAGTAATTGCTAAGCGAACTACTCAAGGATTGGAAGTTCTAGTTGTCATTAATAAAAAAACGACCGTGGACAGTTTAGAGTAGTGAAAGTCAAAAAATAAATGCTCTTGGGAGAGTGCTCAATGAAAATGTTTACTAAACTTGTTTTAGTTTCTTCAATGGCGATTAGCGCAAATGCAATGGCTATGCAGTCAATGGACGATGCTGCACTAAGCGCTGCAACAGGTCAAGATGGTCTTAATATCGGTATCGGTATTTCTAAAATCGAAATTGCAAAAGTTTTAATTCATGATAACGATGGTTTAGCGACAACTGCTGGTGGTACGGGTGAAGCTGGTGCAATCGTCATTAAAGGAAATGGTACTGGCGCTACAGCGACAAACGGTATTGTAATTACAGCACCAATGAATGCAGCTGGCGATGCTCTTGATACTTCTCGTGCTTTAGCATCTCATAACCTTGCTGATTTAGTGATTGATACAGACAAAGGTACGGGTACTAATGGTGCATTCCTGAACGTTGCTGCGGCAGTTTCTGGCCTAGATATTTACGTAGGTGAGATTGGTGTATCTGGCTCAAATGCTGCGAGTACAACATCAGTTCGTCGTGGTAATGATGATGCGAATTACAATGCAATTTTATCTGGTTTAACGGTTAAAACAGGTAAAACAAGTGCAAATATCCAGTTAGGTGCTGCTCCACAAGGTGCAATGATTGTATTAAATACAAAAATGCAAGGTGGTTTAGAGCTTAAAGATCTTGGTATTGTGGATAGCTCAACTAAGCAAGGTACAGGTGCTGGTACTACAGGTAACCGTGCTGCTGGTCAAATTTATCTTGATAGCATCAAAGTTTCTGATGCTTCTGGTGCAGACTTAACTGTAAATGCAGCAGTGAGTGTAGTAGGTAAAGAAGATACAAGTAATGGTTATTTACGTATCATTACAGGTTCTGGTGCTACAACTCCAGCAACTGATGTATACATTAAAGGCGTACATTTAGGTAGTAAAGAAGCTAAATCAATCGGTGATGTTGAAGTACAAGGTCTACAAACTTACTACAACAATGGTACAGCAAATGTAAAAGGTTCTATGATCACAATTTCTGGTCACTAAGTTTCCTTTAGAAAAAGCGCACAATGTGCGCTTTTTTTATTTTTAAATATCGATAATTAAAGCAAAAAATGAGAAATGATGTGTTGATCACAATACTTTATTAAAACTTTACTTA
>NZ_LZPJ01000131.1:0-13428 GCF_001729365.1 Acinetobacter sp. YK3 | reverse complement strand
AGCATCTCTAAAGTAAGTTAATTCAAGCAATTAGATTGTAATTTTTGCGGGCGTTACTGAATTGAAAATATAAATGATAATAATTATCATTTATATTTTCAATTCAGTAACGCCCGCAAAAATTACAATCTAATTGCTTGAATTAACTTACTTTAGAGATGCTATAAGCAAAATGAGATACAAAAAGATAATAATAGTTCTTATTTAATAAAATGATAATTTACTCATCGGCAATAGTTTTTTGTGATTCTAAAATTCTATAAATAACAGTGCACTAAAGCAAAAACAGCCCAAAATGATGACTTTAATTGCACAAAATATCAAAAATGAGCTCAGTTATGCCTTTCTAGAATGCTTCATCTGACTTATTGGCCCTTCTCTTGCATCACTTTATAAAAATGATCACTTTTCGCCGTTGCACTGTTCCCTATTTTCTCCACTATAATGCCGAAAATTTAAAAATCATTCTCAGGGCGAGATCACAGGAACAATGATGAAAAGCAATAAAAGACGGCATCATACATCAGATGCAAAAAATATTATTCCACTTTTATCCATGAGTGGATTCATTTTATTTTCAAACGCTTCTTTTGCCGCAGCTTCAACCGAAGCAACACTTTCAGACAATAAGACTGAGCAACTACCAACAATTACTATTTCCGCATCACGCTCAGATGAACTCTCCTCTTCTGCCAAGCAGGTCACTCGACTCAATGAACAGCAAATTGAAATTTTGAAAAATGCCTCATCGGGCAACATTGCCACTGTACTCGCCAAAGTCGTGCCCGGCTTATCCGATTCCAGTCGTACCATTACCGATTATGGGCAAACCTTACGCGGCCGTAATGCACTGATTCTGGTCGATGGCGTACCAATGAATCTAACCCGTGATACCTCAAGAGGACTTTCTGCAATAGATCCTGAGAGTATCAGCAATATCGAAGTGATACGTGGAAGTAATGCGATCTATGGTAGTGGAGCTGCGGGCGGAACTATTTCAATTACGACAAAAGCTGCTAGTGGTGAACCGAGCGCCAAGACTGTAATTGGATTACAAAGTTCACTGACCAACCCTCGTTCGGATGCCTTAAGTGGAGACATTCATCAATATTTTTCAGGTAGTTTGAACGATTTCGACTATGCACTGGATTTTGGTTATCAACGCATTGGCAGCCCTTACGATGCACGGGGCAAACGGGTTGCACCCGAACCAAGTCAGGGTGATCTTTTCGATGCGGATGCCTATAGCATTGGCACTAAACTTGGATATCACATTGGTGACAACCAGTACCTGCAACTTGCCGCGAATTATTATAATGCGGAACAAGATTCTGACTATGCTTCTGATCCAAGCGTTGCCCAACTTCCCCCAGGCAGTGTCCCTGCAAAGGCAATCAAAGGATTGAAATTAAAAGAACAGAATAAAAATGAAAACCAGATTTATAATCTGACTTATAGCCATAAAGATTTCTTCGGCAATAAGGTGGATGCTCAAATCTATTACCGAGACTTTTTCACCCGCTTTTCACCATTTGATGCCCGTAAAGTCCCTACCCGAGGTGGACAAGTCGATCAGGTTTATCAAGAAAATAATGTATTGGGCAGCCGCTTGACTGTAAGTACTCCGCTCGAGTTTCTTGGAGATAGCTCTCTGGTGTGGGGTGGCGACTTTAGCCGTGAAAAGAGCGAAATGCCGCTGGATACTTTCGATCAGAATATCTATGACCAATCTGGTGGCCTCGAATTCGTTAAAAATGGAAAGCTGATTTATTTACCTGAGCTCACTACTCAAAGCATGGGTGCATTCGCTCAATTAAAACACCGATTTAACGATCAATGGTCAGCTGAGGTCGGCACGCGCTATGAAGACAGTTATGCAAAAATTGATAGTTTTGTGCCTTTGTCCCAGCTAAATGAATCTGATCCCTATACTGTTCAAGGTGGTAAAGTAAAAGCTGATGCATGGCTCTACAATGCCAACCTTACTTTCTCACCAAATGACGAACATTCAATTTATGCCTCATTTAACCAAGGTTTCCAGTTACCTGATGTAGGTGTGGTTATTCGTAATGCAGGAAAAGATTTTGACTTAGGTTCTTCATTCTTAGAGCCTGTCAAAGTGGATAATTATGAACTCGGCTGGAATGGCCATTTCAATAACTTTAGCTCAAGCTTAGCCGTATTCCACTCCACGTCTGATCTGGGTGGCGTGCAATCCTTTGGCAATGGATTAATTCTGACCCGAACCAAGGAAAAAGTGACTGGTGTAGAAGCAACTCTGGATTATCTTGAAGATGCCAAAGTCTGGGGCGCTGGCGGTAGCGTTAGCTGGATGAAAGGTCGTGAAACCCCACAAAATAGTCATACCGAACAGGATATGACAGGTTTCCGTATCCCGCCGTTAAAAGTTACTGCCTATATTTCCTATAGCCCGACCGATACGTGGACCAACCGTATTCAGGCGACATATTTCGGTGCAGAAGATTACCGTCTCAATGGTAACAATGGCTTCGGTCGCTATGATGTCAAATCCTATACCACGGCGGATTTAATCAGCAGTTTTGCCATCAATAAACAGGATACGGTGACGATTGGAATCGAAAATATGTTCAATCGTGAATACTATCCGCTTTATAGCCAGCTGATGCGAAATAGTAATAATACCAGTCACTTACTCGCGAGTGGCGTAACCGCTAAAGTGTCTTATACACATAAATGGTAATTCACAAGCTCAAATACGATAGATATCTTCTGATATCTATCGTTGTTCCAATCTTTAGCTTTTAATTATCACAGTTGAATTAAGAAGAACCCTAACACTCAATATCAATATTTTTATAAATCAAGTACATCAACAAATTGAGCACCCAATAACTTAGCCAGATCCTGAGGATTTAATCCTATATCCAGTCCTCTTTTGCCCCCACTGACATAAATTTTAGCAAAATTTTGCGCCGTAGCATCAATCACGGTTTTCAGTCGTTTCTTTTGTCCTAAAGGACTAATCCCCCCAACCAGATAGCCAGTTAAGCGTTCAGCATCTTTTGGATTGGCCATTTGTAATTTCTTGCAGCCCACTGCTGCTGCAACCTTTTTCAGATTGAGTTGATGATTCACCGGTAAAATTGCAATGAAGTAATTTTTTTCATCTGTGACCATTAAGGTTTTAAATACTTCTTCAACTTTTAGATTCAACTTTTCTGCGGCTTCCAGCCCAAAACTTTTTGCATTGGCATCATGTTCATATTCATGAATTGAAAAAAGTATTTTATTTTTTTCTAACAACTTACAAGCGGGTGTCATATCTATTCAGTATTTTTGCTTTAAGGATAAAGTGAGATAAGTGTAGCACTTTAAAAATAAAAGATTAAATTTGCTTAGGCTATTTTGATCATAAATCTATTCTTGATAAATCATCAAACAACCTCATATATTTGCTAAAGATGAAATGCACAGGCTCAAACAATTCATGAGTTATAAACATAATAATTTGATGGCAATGCGCCAGAATTATTGGGACGATGAAAGCTCTTCTACTGTCCAAGCGGAAAAACAGTTTTTAAAAGAACTCCTCGTTGAAGAAGACGTTTTTAAAGATGCGACTTTAGACGACACCAAGTATTTTTTCTTTACACTGCCCAGTATTATTATCGTGAAAGCTTATGCGCTCGGCTTTCATCATAGTCAGGTCAAACGAATGTTGATTAAACATATTCATACCCATCGAGCCGCACTCATGAAACGGGCAGCATTAAAAATTCAGTTTAAAATTTAGGACATATGTATACAAAAGCCAAAAGATAGATCTAAATTCTACTTAGGCTATTTGTGGACAATTCCCCTATTGCACAAATTTAGACTGATAATTCAAGAGATTGAACTATTTTAATACGTTCAAAAGCGGTAATATCCGCTACAATTCATCTCTCGGCTTTCAACCCTCCGATTTCAGCATAGGATTTTTCTTTCATGTCAGATCAGAACGATAAGCTTAAGAATCTAAAAACCTCCTCGGTGGATCGTCGCTTATCTATCGCAAAAGCGTCTTTACTTGCTGGAACACGTTGGGCAACTGCAAGTGCAACTTCTCTTTTCTCAAGTGAAGAAGAAAAAGAGAAGAAACGTAAAAAAGCCATGGCTGAACAGGCGCATTATTTAGTTTCTGAAATTGGCAAACTTAAAGGTTCAATCGTCAAAATTGGTCAGATGATGGCTCTATACGGCGAACATTTTTTGCCTGAAGAAATTACACAAGCATTAAATACCCTGAACAATCAAACCGTGGCCCTCGCTTGGCCTGCAATCAAGGCACATTTGCAAGATCAGTTAGGTTCAAAACTTGATGATTTAACCATCGATCATGAGCCGATTGGCACAGCTTCACTTGCTCAGGTTCATCGCGCGACCCGTAAATCTGATGGTCAGGAACTGGTACTTAAAATCCAGTACCCGGGTGTGGCAGAAGCGATCGACTCAGACATGAATCTGTTCAAGAATATGCTGAAACTGACTCGGATGGTGCCGCAAACCCGTGAGTTTGATCAATGGTTTGACGAAGTTCGCGACATGATGCATCGCGAAGTGGATTATGCGATTGAAGCAGCGACTACGCGTCGTTTCTCTGAACGTTTGAAAGATGATCCGCGTTATATCGTCCCTCAGATTGTGGATGAGTTCTGCGCTGAAAAAGTACTGTGTATGACGTTTGAACGTGGCGTCCCTGTGAATAGCCCAGTGATGCTTTCTCTGCCGCAAGAACGCCGCAACCAGTTGGGCGAAGCTTCTTTAGAAATTGCAGTGCGTGAGTTGTTTGAATGGGGCGAAATGCAGACCGATCCAAACTTTGGTAATTATCTGGTTCGTTTGGGTGATGGCAGTGAAGTCAACGATAAGATCGTTTTACTCGACTTCGGTGCAATTCGACAGTTCGATAACAACTTGCTGACAGTCGCACGTAACCTGATTCAAGCTGGCTATGATCATGACAAAACCGCGATGGTCAAAGCCATGAAAGGTTATGAATTCTTTGATGGTATGCCAGAAAGCGTCAAACCGGGTATGGCAGATGTGTTCCTGATTGCAACGGAAGCCTTTAGCTGTCCCGAAAACAATCCAGATATGCCTGCGGGGATTATGGATGATCAAGACCGTTATGACTGGAAAAAAAGCCAGCTCCATAGCCGTGTGATGCAACAGGCTGGACAATCGATGGCTTCCCGTTATTTCTCGGTTCCACCGAAAGAATTTATGTTTATTAGCCGTAAATTCATTGGTGCCTACACCTTTATGACCGTAATTGATGCAAAAACCAATGTCCGCAAAATGATTCGTCAATTTGCTTAATCAATCATTTCCTGTGAAATGAGAAAAAGCCTGTCCATTCATATGCACAGGCTTTTTTGAGCTCTATTGATCAGAAAGTTATGCTTTTAAGCACAGGTTTCTGGCATTTTTTTAATTTCATATGGCAGTCCAACATAGTTTTCTGCCAAAGTCGTTCTACCTGCTGTCGATCCTAAAATATAGCTTAATTCTGCCTGCTTAATTTTATGGTCAAACTCGCTTTCCGTTTCGAAACGATGGAGCAAGTGTGTCATCCACCAAGAAAAACGTTCAGCTTTCCAGACACGTTGTAAACATTTCTCAGAATATTCCTCAATGCCCTGACTCGAACCCTCAGTGTAATACTCAATCAACGCACTCGATAGATAAGCAATATCCGAAGCCGCCAGATTAAGACCTTTCGCGCCTGTTGGTGGAACAATATGTGCTGCATCTCCAGCTAAGAACATGTTTCCAAAACGCATTGGTTCAGTCACAAAACTACGTAACGGAGCAATACTCTTTTCGATGGATGCACCAGTGACTAAATGTTCACGGCTTTCAGGATCAAGACGACATTTCAATTCTTCCCAGAATCTATCATCTGACCAATCTTCAACATGATCCGTCAATGGCACCTGTAAATAATAACGGCTACGGGTTTCTGAACGCATACTACACAATGCAAAACCACGTTCTGACTGTACATAGATCAACTCATCCGCAACGGGAGGTACATCAGCCAATACGCCTAACCAGCCAAATGGATAGATTTTCTCAAAGGTTTTAATTTTGTCCTCAGGCACACTGGCTCGACAGATACCGTGATAGCCATCGCAACCTGCAATAAAATCACACTGAATTTGAAAGACTTTGCCCTGATAGTCAAAATGTACCTGCGGTGCGTCATAAAAATCTTTGACCTGTACATTTTCCGCCTCATAGAACGATGTCAATTGTGCAGCTTCACGAGCAGCCATTAAATCTTTGGTGACTTCGGTCTGTCCATACACAGTGACTTGTTTACCGCCTGTGAGTGCAGACAAATCAACACGATGTTTCTGCCCATTGGTTAATATTTCAATCCCAGAATGCGGTAATCCTTTCTCTTTTAAATGTTGATCTACATCAGCCTGTTTGAGTAAATCAACCGATACCTGCTCAAGTATTCCTGCGCGGATACGCGAAGCCACATACTCAGCACTGCGTTGCTCAATAATGATGTGTTCAATGCCAGCCTTATATAGCAATTGACCTAGTAATAAACCCGCTGGGCCAGAACCGATAATTGCAACTTGTGTCTTTAAAATATCCATCACGTCATCCTTGTTATATGTCCTGACTTTTAAACTACTGCTTTTAAGTTTTGTATACGATGTATTCAAATCGAAAATAACCGTTTATCATTCCATGTGTCCGAATAGCGGACAAAACATGCAAAATAACAAGGAAGGAAGGATGTCCTCTACCGATGCTTTTTTAGAGCACCCAAGTTCACACGAACGTATTCGTCAGGAAGACTATATTGCAGGTTTAGCCAAAGGTCTGGCTCTACTTGAAGCTTTTGGAATTGATCGCCAACGTTTGAACGTTACTCAAGTGGCTGAACGTACTGGCATTAGCCGAACAGCAGCACGTAGACATTTAAAAACTTTAAAATACTTAGGCTATTTGGAAACAGATGAGCATTATTTTTGGCTAACCCATCGAGTGTTACGTCTTTCTAGCTCTTATCTAAGTTCTGCCCATCTCCCTAAAATTGCTCAATCTTTTCTGAATCTTTTGTGTGCCCAAACCTCTTTAACCTTTTCTTTAGTGGTCTTGGATGACAATGAAGTAGTCCCGATTGCCCGAAGCTATCTTCCTCAACACGACAATTTGCGGGTCAGTCCTTATGGCATGCATTTAGGTAATCGCCTACCTGCACATGCCACCTCGACAGGAAAGGTTTTATTGGCAGCGCTACCTGAACAGGCTCAACACGATTGGGTCAAAAGTTATGGCTTAAAGCGCTTAACCCCTTTTACGATTATCGATGAAGATACGTTTATAGACGTGCTGAAAAGCATCTCATTTTCGGACTATTGTCTATCAAAAGAAGAACATGAGCTCGGCGTGATTGCGATTGCAGTTCCTGTGCTGAATGCACAAGGTAAAGCCATTGCGGCGCTTAACTGTATGTCGCAAACCAATCGTGTACAAGAAGATTATTTAGTCCAGCAAATTTTGCCTTTGCTGCGTAATACTGCTAATGAGCTACGCAATGTAATATAAAAATCAAATCCTTACGGCCCTTCTTTCTTTACTCATAAAAAACCCAATAAAGTTTATTGGGGGCATCAATCTTGTCTAAATATTCCTCACACATCAAATAAAGCCTTTTTAAGCAAAATGGGAAAGCGTCCATTTTTAGTAAAAAAAAACCCCAAGCTAGATTTAAATAAATATCAGCTGCTTAGCATTCTCTTTTTTTTAAATATCAATCTTTGCTCAAATTCCATGCATAAAAAAAATTGACAGAAATTTTAAAACATAATACATATAGTTTTATATGTTATATTTTAAAACCTAAAGACAAGGAACGACAGATGTCTAAAATTCAACTAAAACATTTTATTAACGGCGAATATGTAGTAGCACAAGGAACGGATTATTTCGATCTGGTTAGTCCAGTAACAGGCCAAGTTTATGCTGCATCACCCAATGCAACGGATGCAGAAGTAGATGCCGCTTATGCAGCAGCAAAACAGGCTTTTAAAATCTGGGGTCGCAGTACTCCCGCTGTTCGTCAAAAGGCTTTACTTGATTTAGCAGATGCGGTTGAAGCAAATGCAGAACGTTTAATCGAAGCACAAAGCCGTAATACGGGACAATTAAAGCATTTGATCGCCTCTGAAGAAGTGGCAATTTGTGCAAATCAGATTCGTTTCTTTGCGGGTGCGGCTCGCCTACTCAATGGCTCATCAACAGGTGAATATTTAGAAGGTTTGACCTCAAGTATCCGTCGTGAACCTGTCGGTGTAGTCGGTCAAGTAACGCCTTGGAATTATCCATTAATGATGGCGGTCTGGAAAATCGCGCCTGCTTTGGCGGCTGGTAATACTGTAGTTTTGAAACCAAGTGACACCACACCTGAAAGTACCCTGCTTCTGGCAGAAATTGCAGCGCCATTTTTCCCTAAAGGCGCATTCAATGTACTCTTAGGTCAAGCCAATGTTGGCTCTAAAGTGGTTTCACACAAAACCCCTGCACTCGTTTCAATTACAGGTTCGGTACGCGCTGGTTTACAAGTCGCCGCTTCTGCCGCTGCCAACTTAGCCAAAGCACATCTTGAACTGGGCGGGAAAGCGCCAGTCGTTGTATTTGCCGATGCAGATATTGATAAAGCAGTAGAAATGATTGCCATGACAGGTTTCTTTAATGCGGGTCAAGACTGCACCGCAGCGACACGCGTGATCGTGGAAGAATCTGTGCATGATGAGTTTTTAGCAAAACTGGTAACAGCAGCAAAAAATACACGTTTTGGTGAGCCTGATGACCAAGATGCACTTTATGGCCCATTAAATAACGCCAATCAACTTAAAAATGTGCAGTCATTTATTGAAAAACTACCAGCACACGCGAAAGTCGAAACTGGCGGTAAACATGCCAATCGTCCAGGTTTCTATTTTGAAGCAACCGTAATTAGCGGTTTACAACAACACGATGAAGCCATTCAAAATGAAATCTTTGGCCCTGTCATCACGGTTCAGAAATTTAAAGATGAAGCGGATGCCATTGAAAAAGCCAATGATATTGACTATGGCCTTGCTTCAAGTGTCTGGACCACCAACCATGCCCGCGCAACCCGTCTATCACGCGAGTTAGATTTTGGTACAGTCTGGATCAATACCCATATTCCATTAACTGCTGAAATGCCACACGGTGGTTTCAAGAAATCTGGCTATGGCAAAGATTTATCAGGTTATGGGTTTGAAGAATACACGCGTATCAAACATGTTATGAGTTCAAATGACTAAGGCACAAGATACAGATAGGAGCATAGAATGGATATTCAGGAAGCCAAACGCTTTGTTAGTCAGGCTCATCATGTCTTGTTTAATTTACATGATCCTCGTGCTTTAGACCGTTATTTTTCTAAAGACTTTATTGAGCATTCACCACTAGTTGCAGATGGCCTTTCTGGTCTTCGTCAACTGATTCAGGATTGTCCAGACATTCGCCACGAACCGATTCGTGTACTGGGTGATGGTGATTTAGTGGCAATTCACGGTCGTTTTCATGGTTTAGATGAAACGCCTTTGGTCGGTTTTGATATTTACCGCATTAAAGATGGCAAGATCGTTGAGCATTGGGATGGTTTGGTGCCTGAAGCCCAGCCAAATATCAGTGGACGTACCCAACTGGATGGCCCGACCCAGATTGATCATCATGCCGATCGAGAAGCAAACCGTAAAATCATCCGAGATTTTTTTCAAAAGGCCTTAATTGACGGGGACTATGAAGCGTTCAGAACCTATACGGACGGCGATCATTTCCTGCAACATAGTCCTGATATTGGTGACGGGGTAAATTCCGTCATTGATTTCCTGAACAAAATCCGTAATCAAGGTGAAGGTTTGGTATACTCCAAAACGCACCGAAGCATTGCCGATGGTCAGTTTGTGCTGACCCATTCAGAAGGAAGTATTGCTGGAAACAGACATGCCTATTTTGAATTGTGGCGTCTCGAAAATGGCAAAATTGCGGAACTTTGGGATGCAATCCCTGCTGTTCCAGAAGATGAAAAGGCAATACACAGTTTTGGCGTGTTTTAATCCATGATCCGTATCATTAAGCGAAGTCATTCAGCTTCGCTTTTAGAGAACTAGCTATGTCAGCATATACGATAATCTTTGCACCGATCACACAATCGACCCGTTCTGAACAGGTGGTTGAACGTTTGGAGAATGCGATTATCTCAGGACTGCTCAAAAGTCAGGAACAGCTTCCGAATGAAGCTGACCTAGCTCGTTTAATGGGTGTTTCACCTATCACGGTGCGTGAAGCGCTCACAACCTTGCGGGTGAAAGGCTTAATTGATACACGACGTGGCCGAAATGGTGGAAGTTTTGTGTGTGAATTACCTGCAGATTTACGCCTAAGCCTGCATCCTTTACGTCAGGCATCCAGTGAATATCTGGCTGATCTTGGTGAGTTTCATAGTGCAATTTTAAGTCATAGTGCTTATTTGGCCTCACAAAGAACCACCGATGATGAGCTAGGTAAAATCAAGGAAATGGTTGAACAATTTCATCAGGCCAGTGAAGCGGACATACGAGCGCAACTGGATTTACGCTGTCTGCTCACCTTGACCTCATTTGCCCAATCAGCGCGACTGGCCAATCAGGAACTCTCGATACAGGCAGAATGGGCCCCACTTATTGCTGTTTTGTACCAAGATGATGTCTTTCACCAAGCAGTTGTAGATCAATACCATAAAATTTTGTCATCATTTACTCAGGGAAATGAGGATGAAGCAGTTCTCCAGACGAGAAAAATCATCACTATGCAAACGGATCAAATGCTCCAATACAAGTTATCAATCAATTAAAAACAATAAAAAAAGGGATATCTAAAAAGCATAGATCTCAAAAATATGGAATTTTAGGAGTTATCGGAATGACCCAACAGACACCAATAGAAGAGCTTCAAAAGCTGCTTGAGCAAGTTACTCATGAGACTTCTACTCTGGCAGAACTTCTTGCCAGCAAAGCAAGCCAGATTCTAGCCAAAGATAAAACAGGAAAGCTTAAAGACATCAAACTGTCTACCGCTGAACGTAAACAACTCCAGCAGGAAATCAAGCTTGCTCTGCATCAAAGCCAATATAGTCAAGGTATGGGCTTTGCCAGCTATAGTCCCGCAACAAGCACCGAGCAGGAATACTGGACACTGGAATGGTGGTATAAAAAAGAAAATCAATTACAGCAAGCACAGCTTGAAAACTACCAGAATGCTCAACGTTTTCTGGATTTCCGTACTTTTGAATGGTTCCAGCAACCTGCGAAAAATAAACAACCCTGTACTTATGGGCCTTATGTCGACTATATCTGCAATGGCGCTTATACCATTACTATGGCCCATCCTGTGATGATACAGGATCAATTCGTTGGTGTTATTGCTATTGATGTACTGGTCTCTGCACTGGAGAAAGTGCTGCTTCCAAAACTCAAAAATATCAAACAAAAAGCAGTCATTACCAATAATATTGCCCGCGTCATCACCTCAAATGACATTAGCATCAGAACTGGAACACTTCTCAAGAACCTGACTCACAAGTCTTTGAATAGCTTACCGAGTCAATCGCTCCAGTTAATCATGATTTAGCGTTAATCAGACCTCAATTCAACGTTTAACGCCCACGCTCCTCTAAATCTCTAATTTTTTGGCTTGCTAAAACGAGCCAAGGGATTTTTTTGCCTAAAAATTACATGTGCTTTTCTGGATAGAAAACAACAATAGATCAGGTTGCAACATTATGGAACAACAATCTGCTTCATTAAAAAAACTCTCATTATGGCAAGTGACTGTGATCGGTATTGCTTATATGACCCCGATGACAGTATTTGATACCTTTGGCATTGTGTCAGGCATCACTCATGGTCATGTGCCCTTGGCTTATTTATTGGCTCTCACCACAATGCTGCTGACGGCTTTTAATTATGCACGCTTTAGCAAACATTCTGAAAAAGCAGGTTCTGCCTATACCTACACCGCGGAAAGCATTGGGCCTAAAAGTGGTTTATTTGTGGGCTGGTGTACCTTACTCGACTATTTATTATTACCTTTAATCAATGTCTTGCTGGCAGCCATTTATTTAACAGCCCTCATTCCCAGTGTTCCGTACTGGTGTTGGGTCATTGTCTCGGCTGGACTGGTCACGTTAGTCAATTGCTTCAGGATTCGTCTACTCGCCAACTTAAGTCTGATTTTTGTGTTTGCACCCATTATCCTAATGATCATTTTTGTGTATCTGGTGATTCAAGGCATTGGAAGCACGCAAGGTTATGAATATGTGCTCACCTTGAATCCTTTATGGACAGGCCCACAGGAGTTATTGCCGCTGGTTGCAGGCGCATCGGTACTGTGTTTTTCTTTTCTCGGTTTTGATGCGGTTACCACGCTGTCGAATGAAACCAAGAATCCGACCAAGACAATTCCTTATGCGGTTCTCCTGACCACACTTTTTGGTGGCTTGATCTTTTTTACCGCATCTTGGTTCATTCAGCTGTATTATCCCACCAATGCGCGTTTCCAACATCCGTCAGAAGCATTGCCAGAAATCGTTCTGTATGTCGGCGGCGCATTATTCCAGTCAATTTTCCTGTGCGGACAGATTATGAATACAGTGGCTTCTGGTCTTGCCTCACATGCCAGCGCCTCTCGCTTACTCTACATCATGGGCAAAGATAATATTTTCCCTAAAAAGTATTTTGGCACGCTGCATACCTCACTTGGCACTCCATTTTTTTCGGTGTTATTTGTTGGATTTATTTCTTTAAGTGCCATGTTTTTGAATCTGGCTCAAGTGATTAGCCTGATTAGCTTTGGTGCTCTGGTTGCATTTACCGCTGTTAATTTTTCAGTCTTTGTCCGCTTTTATATCAAGGAAAAACAGCGTTCAGGATTTAGAAATAAATTTTTTAATCTTTTCTTACCGCTACTTTCGGTCATTAGCATTGCTTGCCTATGGGTTAATCTTGATTCATCTGCTTTAAAATTTGGCAGTTTCTGGTTAGCAATGGGCGTTTTTCTGTTTATTTACAAGGTTCTCAGAAAACAAAAGATTCACTTAACCAATGCATATTGAGCAGGAATTTCAAATACGTCTATTTCGTTCCAACTCTTTAAATTATATTGATGACTTAAAAAAGTTACTGAGTACTCCCAGTAACTTTTTTGCTTAGATCCCATTAATATATGAACAAAATTTATCTATAAACACGCTCCTATAAAATCATAAACCACACCGTTAAAAATAAGTTCAATATCTTCTAGACTTAATATATGTAAATTAAGTGCTATATAAACAGAACTTTCAGTATATGATTCTAATTCAAAAAA
>NZ_LZPJ01000130.1:0-7589 GCF_001729365.1 Acinetobacter sp. YK3 | reverse complement strand
GGATCTAAGCACATAATATATTCTTTTTATTCATTAATTTTAATTATTTTTGAAGGAAGTTGTTATGAAAATTAAGTTTTTAACAATGGCTTTAATTACATTGGGGACAGCAAACTTAACTGTAGCAGCAGAGACAATTACGTTTGTAGGAACGATTGAGGCGAACACTTGTACTGTTGATGTTGGCGGAACAGCGAGTCCTACAGTAACGTTACCTACAGTAGGAACAGGTGATCTAAATGCTTCTGGTGATACTGCTGGAGCAACATCTTTTACCGTAAATCTTTCAGGTTGTAGCGCGATTGCTGATGACGTGGCAGTGCGTTTTGCTGCGCATAATCCTGAAGGTACTAATTTAGGCGTTAATGCTTCAAGTACAGCATCGAATGTTGCTGTGCAGCTACTGAATGGTAATGCTGGAGGAAACCCAATTGTATTTAGTGGGGGTATTGGTGTTTCTGAACAAACAACAACTTCAGGGGGTACAGCAACTGTTCCATTAACAGCTCAATATTATGCAACTGGCGCTACGACTGCGGGAAGTGTCACAGCGGTTGCGGATTATGAAGTCGTTTATCCATAACTAAAAAAATCCAGACATATGCGTACGGACAGTTAGTCATATGTCAGGTCCTTTCTTTGATCCTTTAATTGAAGGTGTGGACTAATGTCTGAGCATTTTTATATTTTATTTCGACATTTTTTTTCAGTATTTTTTGTCTTGGGGCTATCGATTCATTCCTGTTTTGCAAATGTGATCATGACAGGTACGCGGGTTATTTTTGATGCGGAGAGTAAAGAAAAAACGCTTCAATTTAGTAATAAAAGTGAAATCCCATATCTGGTTCAGGTCTGGCTTGATCAAGGTAATGATAACTCTACACCTGAAAGCGCAGATGCACCTTTCTTAGTGAGTCCTCAAGCTTTTCGTGTCAATGCCCATCAGGGACAAATGGCGCGTTTGGTTTATTTACCTGAAGATGTTTTACCTCAAGATCGTGAATCAATTTTTTATTTAAACTTTAAACAAACGCCAGCATTATCAAAAGATTTAATTAATGAAAATAAACTGGTTCTGATCGTCAAAAATCGTTTGAAAGTCTTTTATCGACCTAAAAACTTGCCAGATAAAATCGAGGATGTTGCCCGTAATCTTCGTTTCCAATTATTAAATGATGCCAAGGGAAGCTGGTTACAAATAGACAATCCAAGTAGCTATTATGCGAATTTGACCCAAGCCAGCGTCAAGATAGGAACACACATCATACAAGCCCAATCTGTTCAAATGATTGAACCGAAGTCTAAGGGAAAATGGTTACTGGAAAAAAGACTTCCTGCCCATCAGTTGGCGAGTGTCAGTGTCCGAATGGTAAATGACTATGGTGCAACGGATCCCTATGATATTTCACCACAAATATCTCGTTAGAGTTGATGAAGGGATATTTGATGAAAAAGTATCAATTTTGGACAAGCAACTCAAATTATTTTGTTTGTTTTTTATCGGCATTTTTATTATATGCACCTTTGGCACAAGCGTCTGAAATTGAAAACTCGCATGATTTAAATGACTATCAATTTGCTCCTGGTTTATTTAAGGGAAATGCATTAAGCCGGAACATGATTGAGCGCTTTAACGAAGCAGAGAAGGTTGAGGCTGGAACTTATAAAGTTGATCTGTATGTCAATAACCGTTTTATTGAGCGCCGTGCGATTGAATTCAGACCTTTGAAAGAAAATACGCAGGGCGTGGAACCTTGCTTCATACCTGATTTATTAGAAAATGCGGGCATTGTTGGAAGTTGGGATTATCGTCAGCAACAAGAACATCGCAAAAAAAATGTGAGTGCGGGAACACAAGAGATATATCAGGAATGTTTGCCTCTTAAAGCTGTGGCGCCTGAAAGTACCGTGTATTTTGATTTTTCTTTACTCCGCTTAAATCTCACTGTCCCGCAAAGCTTAATGAAAAATATGCCAAGAGGATATGTAAAACCAAGCGAGTTGAACGCTGGGGAAAGTATTGGTTTTATTAACTATACTGGAAATTATTATTATACAAATACCAAGAATATATATGGCAAGCATCTTGATCGGGATTCGGGTTTCTTAAATCTAAGTGGCGGAATAAATTTGGGGAAATGGCAGTATCGTCAGCAATCCAGTTTAAGTATTGATAATGAACATGATCGTGAATGGAACCATTTACGTAGCTATGTACAAAGACCAATTGATCAGTTGCATTCCCAACTTTCTCTCGGGCAGCTAAATAGCTCTGGACGTTTCTTTTCTGGCTTGACATTCCAAGGTTTAAGTCTGGCAACAGATGAACGAATGAGACCTAGCTCATTACGTGGTTACGCGCCTGTGATTCGGGGAACAGCCCAAAGTAATGCCAAGGTTTCAATACGACAAGACAATAAAGAAATTTATCAAATCACAGTTGCACCGGGGCCTTTTGAAATTAAGGATCTATATCCCACCAGTTATAGCGGAAATCTGACTGTTGTAGTCACTGAGGCAGATGGTAGCACCCATAGTAATAAAGTTCCTTATGCCGCCGTTCCACTTTCTTTGCGTGAAGGTACATCCAATTATAATTTTATTGTTGGACGAACAGACTTGGCGAATACAAAAGACGTGGGCTTTGCTGACCTGACTTATGAATATGGTTTAAATAATTTAATGACATTAAATGGGGGATTGCGTGTTGCCAGTGGATATCAGGCAGGCGCATTGGGTGGAGTATTTGGGGGTTCATATGGTGCTTTTGGTTCAAATATTACTTATTCGCGAGCAAAACTACCGAATATGGAGACTCATCAATATCTAGATGGCTGGATGGCAAATCTCAATTACAGTAAAACCTTTCAACCTACGGATACGGTGATTTCGATTGCTGGTTATCGCTATTCCACTTCAGGTTTCCGCGATTTAAATGATGTGCAGGGTATTCGTAATGCATGGGAAAATAAGGATAGCTGGAGTTCATATGGCTATTTGCAACGTTCCCGTTTTCAGGTCGGTTTAAGCCAAAGCTTTGGAGACTATGGTTCGTTTTATCTTTCTGGCTCAACACAGGATTATCGTGACGGTCGTGAAAGAGATACCTTATATCAGGCGGGCTATATGAAAACTTTTGGTATTGTCAGCTTGAATGTGAACTATACCCGACAGCGTACGCATACTTTAACGGGTAAAACCATCAAAGAAGAACGCTTTGATAATTTTGGGGGAATTAGCATTAGTATGCCGCTAGGGCGTGAACGTTCAGCAAGTACACCGCAATTAAATACAAATTATAACCGCAGCAATAACAGTGATAACCACCAAATTGGAATTACAGGGGCTTTAGATAAAGATTATAGCCTGAGCTACAGTCTGGGGGCGACATTGACAGACTGGGGCGAGCAAAAAGCCTATACGGCTGGTTTATATAAGCGATTGCCAGTCATGCAGGTCGGACTGAATACTGCAATCAGTGATGACTATAGACAAGCTTCAATCAATTTTAGTGGCGCTTTGGCTGCCCATTCTGGGGGAATTACATTGGGGCCTTATCTGGGTGATACCTTTGCTTTAATTGAAGCAAAAGGGGCAAAGGGAGCCAGTATTGTGAGTTCGCCTTACAGTAAAGTTGATCGTTTTGGTTATGCCCTAATTCCAAGTATTAATCCTTACCATTACAACACCATTGCGCTTGATCCTCATGGAATGGCTGAAAATATTGAACTAGAAGGTGGGGAGCAGCGAGTTGCACCTTATGCCGGCGCAGCGGTAAAACTCAATTTTAAAACACGTTATGGATATAGCGTGTTACTTCAGACCAAAACCGCCACAGGGGAAAATGTACCTATGGGGGCAGATGTTCTTGATGAGCAGGACAATCTTATTGGCATGGTAGGGCAGTCTGGACAAGTTTATTTTCGCGCAGAGCAACCACAAGGTAGGCTGATATTGAAATGGGGAGCGTTAGAGAATCAACAATGCCGTTTGAATTATCAACTTGATGATGAGCAGTTAAAACAACCATTGATCAAACAGCGTGCTCAATGCGAGATGGTATTTTAAAGATGAAAAAGCAAATTATAAATTTTATTTTATTGATGTTGATTGTGGGGGGGAGTCGTATAGGTTGGGCTGCTTGCCAACAGGTTGACTGGCAAAGTGGTGCCTACTATACGGGCTATTCGAATACACGGCCTATCACCCAGACAGAAGATGGTCACGCTGCAAAGATTCGTATTGGCAATATTCATTTGATGGATATTGCGATTCAACCTGCTGGTAGTGTATTGGCTCAAGCGGCGGTTCCTCCAACGGAATATAAAATTCGAAATGCTCATGCGGAAAGTCTGTTATGGGCATGCTCCCCAGATACAGATATGAGCAAAATTCGATTTCTAACTTCGGTCAATGGAGATGATCGAGTTGGCGGTTACTTTAAGGTGAATCCCGATGATGCTGGCGGACAAGAAAATGTTTTTTACACCTGGTTTAAAGGCGTTGGTATCCGTCAAATTATGAATGGTGAGGCTCTTGCACCCCAGTGGACTGAACTGCCTATAGCATTTGAAACAGCTGATTTGAATACTCCTTCGGGTGCAGCAAAAGATAAATGCCAAGCGGGCTGGCATTGTATCCGTTTAAAGCATGTGCCTGTTTTACAGTTTGAACTGATTCGAGTAAATGGTCAGCCTCCTTATATTAGTGCTGCCAATGCTTATTGTAATCTTACGACGATGCCTTCTAATGCGAGTGGAAATGATCGGGGAATGGGGCAATCTGGAAATTACAATTGTGCCCAGCCTTCTTCTTATATTACTTTGGGCCATACAGGCACTGCACATTCTGGAGGAAGTGAAATTGGAGATGAATATGTAAGCTTCCCACACGATACCGTAGGTGTAACCCATAGTACGGATATTTCAACCTATCGGTTTTGGGGAGCGGATAATGGATTTGGATACACATTATATGATGCGGTTCACCTGATAAATGATGGTGTAGCTTGCAAAGTCAATAATGTTAGCCCTTATGTAAATTTTGGCACCACTACCATCAATGAGTTAAATAACGGAAATCATGTTAGTCAAGATTTTGAAGTCCTGGTGGATTGTCATAATCATGTTGAAACGACTTCAAAGTCTGGCGTGAGTACAGGACAAGTCGCGATCACCATTCAGGCATCTCATGGGGCTTATGAGGCAGCAAAGAACTTTTCGCCTGCCTTGGTGAATTCCAATAACGGGGTAACTGCATTGTTGTCAGATGATTATCTGAGTAACCCTACACGGGCAAAAAATGCTGGTATTTATATTAAATATCAGGGAACAGATGATTATTTGACTTTATTAGGACAACCGGGCGCAACTGGTACTTTACCTGATTCTAACCGTGATATTTATAACAGGACTTGTGGTCCCGATAATAATCAGCTTTGTTACCCATCAGTCACCTACCCGCAAGGGAATACAGCGGGCTGGTATCCTGTACTAGATCATGCTCAATCGATGAGTACTGCTGGAGACTATACGACCTATCGTATTCCTCTTACTGCTGATCTAAAACGGATTGATGGTGCAGAACCCGTTACAAGTGGAACAATTTACTCTACAGCTTATGTGGTCGTGAAAATACAATGAGATCTTTAGCTTTTATCTTCAGTATTTTCTTATTTTTTATCAGTACAGACGCGACAGCTGGGTTGGCGACGTCTTCCAGCCGAATTATTTACGAAGAAAGTACTCGAGAAAAAACCTTAATCATCGCAAACATAAATGATTATCCAATTGTGGTACAAGCATGGTTTGATGATGGAAGTGGTAATCCAGAATATGAAAAAAGTCCTTTTGTAATCTTACCTGCTGTCTTTCGTATGCAGCCAGCAGGCATTCAATCATTAAGAGTTTTTTACAATGGCGCGGCGTTACCATCCAATAAAGAATCAGTTGTGTGGCTAAACTTATATGAAATCCCTGGCGTAAAAAAAGAAGGGGCTGACGCGCATGCCAAACTTGATTTTGCGATGAATACACAACTTAAGGTTTTTTATAGACCGAAGGGACTTCAGAAAATGAAGTTGCAGGATCTTGTAAAAAAACTAAAGTTCTCTATCGAAAGGCAGGATGAAAAAGCTGTATTAGTGTGTGAAAATTCTTCTGCTTATCACTTGTCTTTTGCTCGAATAAGCTTGGTTTATCAGGGTGAAAAAACGAATATCATTCAGGAAATGGATATGATGAGTAGTCCATTGAGTAAAAGAAGATATATGCTTGAAAGTTCCATCGATGGTTTTGAATATATTGATTTTTCATTAATTGGCGATGATGGTCATATATATCATGGTAAAGTTGATCGAAATGGAGTTGTTATAGACGGATTTTAATGTAACCAAAAATTAGGAAGTTTTTGAGAGGTTTTTATTTTCCTCTCTCCATTTTAGTGGTGTTAATCCACTCCAGCTTTTAAAAGCTCTTTGAAATACACTTTGTTCTGAATATCCAAGTAAATAAGTAATTTGATTGATATTTAATGTGCTATCAAGCAAGTGTTTTTTTGCAAGGTCAAAGCGGACATCTGCGAGTAGTGAATTAAAGCTATAACCATATTCTGATAGTCTTTCCCTAAGCTTTTTAGGCGAAATACTCATTTGTTCAGCAATAATTTCAAGACTGATTTTTTTATTTCTAATATTTGTGGTTATACATAATCTGATTTTGTTTTCAAATTCATTATAAGTGCCTAGTTTATCTACGAGAAGGTCAGCATGTGTCTTTAATATCTGATAAAGATAAGGATCTGGTTGAGATAAGGGGATATTTTCCAAATTTTCTAGTGAAATAACGATAGATGTCGTTGGAGAGTTGAAGTTGACTGGACAACCAAAGTACTGCCGATAATACTCAATATTTTTAGGAGGTTCATATAGAAAGTTAATACACTTGAGCGGTGCTTGATAAGGCGCAATTGAACGTTTGACAATGTTAATGAGTAGTGCAATAGCGCATTCATCAACGATTAATCCCGGCTGGCCCAAATGGTCATCCCATGAAAATTCTATTTCGGCATTTTTAACCTGAAAATATAAAAAATTAAGGTCATACGCTAAACGGATATATTTAATAAAATCTGGAATCGCATCAAGTAACGTCGGTTTTGAGAAAACCATATACGAAATAATGCCTGCGTAAGAAGGTTTAATAAAATCTGCAATCTTTAAACCAAGTGCATTTATTTTATTTTGATCTTGAACCTTATTTAAGATGTTGCACCATATATTAAATGGGATTCTATCCTCTAAATGATACAGGTTGCACTCAGAAGGAATATTTAGCTGGTGGAATTCGCAATAATCGATGATCATTAATGAAAGCGATGCACATACAGAACCCCTGTTTAAAAAATCTTTATTATTTCTGTTCATGGTTTGGAGATTAAAATGATTGCATTTACATTTTAATGTGAGTGTTTTTTGTTATCAATAGTATATTTTTTGTATATTGTTTTTTGGGGTTGTAAATGTGATTAAGTTTGCTTTTTAATGGTTCTAAGTTAATATTTTTTGAATTACTGGCATATATTGTTTAGAT
>NZ_LZPJ01000129.1:0-75359 GCF_001729365.1 Acinetobacter sp. YK3 | reverse complement strand
GCTGATGCAGATGCCAAACGTAAAGCTGACGCAGATGCCAAAGCGAAAGCCGACACAGATGCGAAACGCAAAGCTGACGCAGACGCTAAACGTAAAGCCGATGCGGATGCAAAACGTAAAGCTGACGCAGATGCCAAAGCGAAAGCCGACGCGGATGCTAAACGCAAAGCCGATGCGGATGCAAAAGCCAAAGCTGAGGCAGATGCGAAACGTAAAGCGGAAGCAGAAGCGGATGCAAAAGCTGCTGCTGCAAAAAAAGCTGAACAGGATGCTGCCCAGAAGAAAGCGGATGCAAAACGAATTGCATCAACAGCTAAACGAGATTTTGAACAAAAAATCTATCGTGCATGGAACATGCCATCGGGTTCATCAGGTCAGCGTGCCAGTGCGCGTGTCACCTTGAGTGATAGCGGAGCTGTTTTATCTGTTGTTGTTTCTGCAAGTGATCCTGACGTGAAAGCAAGTGTAGAAGCTGCGGTTCGTGCTGCCGCACCTTATCCAATGCCAGATGATCCAGTAGCACGCCGTGAAGCAAGAAGCTTTACTTCAAGTTTTACTGCAAAATAGTAATGAATAGTTAACGTTACATGCTTTTAATAGCACAAAGCATGTAACTATGTTAAATAATCAACAGCCACAAAAATACGACGCAAGTAATTGTAACTATGGACAAGACTCGTAAACACCTCCTCTCTTTAGCAGTTTTTGCTGCAATTAGCACAGTTGTTCCAACAGCAACTTTCGCTCAATTACATCTTGAAATTGCAAAAGCACCTGAACAAGCACCAAAAATTGCGATTATCCCATTTGCAAATGACAATGCGATCTATCCAATTGTGGAAAGCGACTTGAATCGCTCAGGCCGTTTTACCAGTGCATCTCAAAATTTACCTGCAACTGCCAGCCTAAATCAGGTACAGGCAGGTGATTGGCAAAATGCAGGTGTACCTTATGTTGTTGTGGGTCAAATGAAGGCTGTTGATGCCAATACATTTGAAATTCACTACCAGTTGTACGATGTACAAAAACAACAATATTTACTCAATGAAGTACTCACTGTGCCTCGCTCGCGCGTACGTCAAGCAGGACATCTGATCAGTGATACGATTTATCAAGCCTTAACGGGTATTGCAGGTGACTTTAGCGGTCGTATTGCCTATGTATTACGTAATCAGGCGACACCAGCCCAACGTTATACCTTACAAATTGCAGATACTGATGGCGAACAGCCTAAAACAGTGCTGTCATCACGTGATCCGATCCTCTCTCCGGCTTGGACACCTGATGCCAAGAAAATTGCCTATGTTTCTTTCGAAACCAAACGACCAGCAATTTACCTACAAGATTTAGCAACAGGACAACGCGAAGTTTTAGCCAGTTTCCGTGGCTTAAATGGCGCACCAAGTTTCTCGCCAGATGGTAAATCAATGTTATTTACCGCTTCTATGCACGGCAATCCTGAAGTGTATCAAATGGATTTAAGTACTCGCCAAGTACAACGCATGACCAATGACTCTGCGATTGATACTGAAGCGCGCTACTCGCCAGATGGCAAGTCATTCATCTTTACATCGGATCGTGGTGGTTCGCCACAAATTTATCGCTATAGCTTTGATGACAGTTCAGTCAAACGTCTAACCTTCAAAGGTGCATTCAATGCACGCGGTACATTAAGCGCAGATGGTAAAAAGATTGCCCTTGTCCATCGTCCAAGCGGCAGTAACTACAAAGTTGCCATTCAGGATATCAACACAGGTATTACCAATATTCTCACACCAACCAGTTTAGATGAATCACCAAGTTTCTCGCCAAATGGCCAAATGGTCGTTTACGCAACGCGTGAAGGAAATCGTGGTCTTTTATCAGTCATGTCTACTGACGGTCGTTTCCGCATGAATTTACCAAGCGAACAAGGTGAAGTTCGTGAACCAGCTTGGGCACCAAAATAAATTTAATTGATTGGAGAATCATATGAACATTAAATATTTAACGCTTCCACTCATTGCTGCAACACTTGTGTTCACGGGTTGTGCAAGCCGTAAACCTGCTGCTGAAATTACTGCAGGCAATACACCAAACGGTTCATCAACTGTAAGCACTGATGGTTTAAGTGAAGATGCAGCTTTAAATGCACAAAACCTTGCGGGTGCATCTTCAAAAGGTGTAACTGCTGCAAATAAAGCATTTTTAGCGAAACGTGTTGTTCACTTCAACTATGACAGCAGTGACTTATCAAACGAAGATTATCAAACATTGCAAGCACATGCTCAGTTCCTTGTTGCCAATGCGAACTCTCGTGTTGCCCTTACAGGCCACACAGATGAACGTGGTACACGTGAATACAACATGGCACTTGGCGAGCGTCGTGCCAAAGCAGTTGAAAGCTTCCTGATTACTAATGGTGTCAATCCGCAACAACTTGAAGCAGTAAGCTACGGCAAAGAATCTCCTGTCAATGCAGGTCACAACGAAGCTGCATGGAAAGAAAACCGCCGTGTAGAAATTAACTACGAAGCTGTTCCACCATTATTAAAATAATCGTGTGAATGCTTTAAATAAAAATGCTCACTTTAGGTGAGCATTTTTATTTGCGATCAAGACGTAGATTGAGCATCGGTCTTGGTTTGCATCGATTCAATCATATCGTGCTTGTTGAACTCTTTGTATTCTGGCTTCGCCTCATACTCTTTCCAAGCCTCTTGCACCTTCTCTTTAGAAATCGTTTCTAAACTAATAGGTTCGCTTGGCGTAGGCGTTGCGTCAAAATTCTTGGTTGACATCTTTAATCTCCAAACATCCTGTCTAGTATCCGTCCAACATAGCATGTAATGGCGTACTTGTAATCATAAAAGCAACATAAATAAAGTAAGATAATTTTTATTTTTGGGCGTTCTCATCTAGAATAGCCACATTCATTTTTATCAATTTTTGACACGGCTAAATCGGAGCTATTCAATATGTCAAACCTTACTTTGACCCAATACCTAGAACAACAAAATGGGAATTTGACTCCAGAGTTGGCACAAGTCATCGAAACAATTGCAGCAACCTGCCAGACGATTGATCAAGCATTACAAAAAGGTGCTTTAGCGGGTGTTTTAGGCAGCGCGGGCAATGAAAATGTTCAGGGTGAAACGCAGAAAAAACTAGATGTCATTTCGAATGATTACCTGATTGATGCATTAAAAGCTCATCCACAAGTGGGTGGCTTGGCTTCAGAAGAATTAGATGACTTCACTCCTGCTCAAGAAAATGGCAAATATTTAGTTTTATTCGATCCATTAGATGGTTCAAGCAATATCGACATCAATATGTGTGTGGGTACGATTTTCTCTATCCTTCCTGCAAAAAATGCAATCACACAAGCTGCTGATTTCATGCAAGCAGGGACTGAGCAAGTTGCTGCGGGTTATGTACTTTATGGCCCATCAACCATGCTCGCACTGACTGTTGGCGCAGGCGTTGTATTCTTTACTTTTGATCCAACCACACAAAGCTTCTTATTAACGTCTGAAAAAGTTCAAGTTTCAGCAGATACACAAGAATTTGCAATCAACTCATCTAACCAACGTCATTGGGAAAATCCAGTGAAACGCTATATTGATGAGCTACTTGCTGGTAAAACATCAGTGCGTGAAAAAGACTTCAATATGCGCTGGGTTGCATGCATGGTCGGTGACATTCACCGTATCTTATGCCGTGGCGGTATCTTCCTTTATCCTTATGACTTGAAAGATCCTAAAAAAGCAGGTCGTTTACGTTTGATGTATGAAGCAAACCCAATGAGCATGCTGATTGAACAGGCAGGTGGTGCTTCTACAACAGGTCGTGTTCGTATTCTGGATATTCAACCAACAGAATTACACCAACGTGTTCCAGTCATTATTGGTTCTAAGAATGAAGTTGAACGCGTAACCAGCTATCACTAATTAATTTTATAATCAGGGCATTATCATCCATTTATAATGCCCTTTTGGATGTTTATCTTATGGCAGTTATTTTTCTAGAATCAAAAGACAATGCAAAGATCAAACATTTGCGTGGGCTGATCGAGCTGAACAGCGCCCGAAAAAAACATCAGCAAACAGTTCTGGAAGGTACACATCTTTGTCTGGCTTGGTTACAACAGCAGAAAAAAATCTTTTCTCTATTTACGACCGAACAAGCACTTAACCACCCCGAATTACAACAAGTCATCGAATTACATCAAGGCCATATTTTTGTTATTAGTGAAGTACTTTACAAAGATTTAAGTACTTTAGGCACTACACTGCCTTGCTTAGCGATTGTTGATCTTCCTAAAAGTTCAGTCACAATTGATTTTAAAGCAGATACACTCATTCTGGAAAATGTTCAGGATCCAGGAAATGTCGGCACACTGCTACGTTCTGCGGCTGCTGCAAATATTAAACAAGTGATTTGTACACAAGGTTCAGCATCATTGTGGTCACCGCGTGTATTGCGTGCGGGTATGGGTGCACACTTCAGCCTAACTTGTTTTGAAAATTTTCAACTCAGTGATTTACTTCCAAAGTTTGACATTCCTGTCTTTGTGACCAGTTCACACCGTTCAACTAGCTTATACACACAAGATTTGACTCAAGCATGTGTATGGATTTTGGGTAATGAAGGTCAAGGTGCCAGTGACTATGCCCTAGAACACGCTCAAGCAGTGACGATTCCTCAGCCGGGTGGCCAAGAATCTTTGAACGTTGCAATTGCAGGTTCAGTCTGCTTCTTTGAAATGGTGCGCCAACGTCAGTAAAACGTTATTTTATTTTAAATACGCGTTTTTTACTGGGAAAATCTATTACACTACTAAAAATAATTGCTTAAGTTGTCAACGCGCCCACCATTTTCAACGTTATATGATTAATGAATTGAAATAATAATGGTGGGTATCCATGACAGGATTTTCCATCTCTATGGATTTAGCACCTAAACAGGCTCGAACGGAAAACGGTACTGATCGTAGTACGGTTGAACAACGTCTGCGTTTCTTTATGCAAGACGTGACTGGTCGTGCGCTTGTGATGATGGAGAGTGCGACACAGGGACAACAAGGCATTGCAATGGATCTGGTTCAGGAAGCCTTTATTTCATTGCATAAATCCTATGCAGATAAGAGTACCGATGAATGGTATCCCCTGTTCTATACCATATTGAATAATAAACTTCAGGACTGGAGAAGAAAGGAAGCCCGTCGAGCAAGTCCATTCTCATTATTTAAGAAAATCAGTTTAGATGATGACGAAGAAATTATTGATGTAGTCGATGAATCAACCCCAAACCCATTTGAGTTCCTTGATCAGGAAGTGACGATGGAGGAAATTCAGGCTGCAATTAATCAATTACCAGTTCGTCAGCAACAAGCGTTCATGTTAAGAGCTTGGGAAGGCTTTGATACGATGACGACAGCGCAAATTATGGATTGTAGTGAAGGTAGTGTAAAAACACATTATCACCGTGCAATTCAGGGACTCAGAATTGCTTTAGAGCACTTAAATCCACATACGGGAGGATCATCAGATGAAAAAAGATGAGTTCGCTAAACAAGTGACTTCCAAACTTGATCAACTTGCAAGAGAGCAGCACCACAATAAAATGCGGGTGATGAATCATGTTTTAGATACGGTACAAAAGAAACCTACTTCTTATTACAGTATCTGGAAAATGACAGGTTTTGCTTTTGCAGCTGCCATTATGGGTATTGCTGTATTGCCAAGCTCTTTACAGTTAATCGATAAACCGCAAAATCAGGTTGTGGTTAATCCGAAACTATCTCCTCAGATGGTGGAAGATATGGAAATGTTATTGGTTCTAGGTGAGGATAAAGTTCCACATGGCAGCTAAAAAGTTAGCACTTGTTGTGTGTACGCTTGGCTTATTGCAAACCAGTTTTGCAGGTTCAGAACGTTTCTGGATTTTTTCAAAACAGAATAAGCCAACAACTGAAGAAGCATGGGATGATTTATCCCCAGAGGAACAACGCGTTTTAATTAAACGCTATCAGTCGTTAAAGGAAATTCCGACCACACAGAGCTCACAACTTCAGCAAAGAATGGAATGGTTTACTCAACTGCCAGAAGATGAAAAACAAAAAATGCGTGATGTATGGCAAAAAATGAGTACTCAGGAACGTACCACCTTGCGTAAACGTATGCAAAATGCGAGTACAGAAGAGCGGTTAAACATCCGAGAAGAATATTTAAGTAAATACGCTGAACATTGATTTTTTAATTTCATAAAAAAAAAGAGCGCCAAATATGGCGCTCTTTTCTATTTCATGTTTTATTTTTTCATACGGCGATAAGCCAATAGACCAAACAAGCCAAATATAGATAAGAAATTCATACCACCACCACCGCTTTTGCCTTTATCACTGGTGTTCGCTGTACTAATAATTTTCACGGTTGCTGTATTTGAAATCAAACCTTCTGCATCATAAACTTGGTAATTAAATGAATAATTAAATGGGTTAAAGATATTTATTTCCTGAACATAAATATTGCCACCATAACAGGTTATCTGCTGATCTGGTTTTGGACATGGACCTTTACGGTCAGCAGTCACGCTAATATTTTCAGAGGGTACATTAGATAATCGGATTGGCAACTCAACTCCTTCAGAATTTCTCCAGAACTGAGGCTTATTCGGATTACTCTCAGGCCCTTTTCCGCCCTCTCCCATATCACCATAGTCATTGGCGAAATTCAGCAGGTTGATAGCAACCTTTTCCTTCTTCTGATATTTTAATGTAACAGAGGTATCCTTTGCTTCAGGAGCAATATTATAAAATGAGGCACCAATCAATCCAGAGGAGGTAATTGAAGTATCTGCTCGATACTGAACTGTATATTTACAGAAAATTTTATCGCCTGCTTGTGTAATAGCATCATCTTTACGATAAAAAATAATTTGTTCTAAATCCTGATTCCACTCACAAACCAGATTTTTAGCGTCACTTTCATCAATAATTTCATCGCCATTACTAATCATGCCTTTACCTAAAGGCTCAGTTGAGACGATATAATTTTCTTTATTAAAAAATTCTAATTTATAACTTCCATCAGCTTGCTTAAGCTCTTGAGGAATAGGCAATTGATTACTCTTTAAGTCCACATAAATAGCACGATAATGTAGATTATTTTGGGTTTTATCTAATAAGTTTCGATAAAACTCTAATATTTCTTTATAAGCCGTCTTTTTTTTAGGATCATCAGGATTTTTAACTGCATAATCATAATAATCAACTTCCTGCTGATAAGCTTTTATTACCCCAGATAAAGAGGAGTTTGTTAAACTAAGAATATCACCTGCTGTTAGTTTCATAAGCTCAACAGAGCCAATATCACAGGAATTACGTGAGTCTGGATTATAATGTAATTCCTTATTAGTCATACGTGACATATTTCTTTGGTCTACTTCACTACATGTACTGGCAGCACCAGTATCTACCAAATCAGTTTTAGTATTATTATTCACTGGGTAATATAATGGTAAATAAGCTGTAAATTCTGATTCAGGTACTAATGTTGTTAAAATTGTCCGAATATTCGTATTACTTATATCAATATTGGTATGTTTTTCTGGTAAATCTTCTGTTGGCAGATCACATTTACTCTCGCCTGTTAACGAGAAAGCATTATAACTTAAATCAATCTTTACATCTTTCTGCTCAGCAGCGCTTCCCAATAAATAACGGCAAGAATTACCTCCATTATTATAGGCAAGTACATTAAAGCTGAGATTTTTATTTCCCAGCTTATCGTACAAGAAAGTCGAATAGGCACTATTTTCCACAATAGTATTACTGAGTAAATTAAGGCTACTTAAGTTACTTAAAATACTAGTTTTATTGGTAGGTTCATTACCCGCTAGCGTATCACCTGTAAATTTAATCAAGTTACCATTTGATAAATTTGCAGTATTTTGTGCAATGGTATTTGTATCTAAGGCAATTGTAGGCTCACCACAAAACTCCAGCATACTACTGGAATTTGTCGAACCATTTGCAATCAAGCTACTGCCAATAATCTTAATATTTCGTCTGGAATATAAGTTATCATTTTTACAACTCATGGCGAGTAGACTACCTAAAGGTGCCTTATTATTTTTCAGCAAACTACTCTCAATATTTAAGGACGCAGATGGACCAGCTAAAAAAATTGCTCCCCCACTTTCCTCTGCCTGCGTATTTAAAACTTGCGTATTCTGTAAGTTTACATTGCCACCAGCATAAATCGCACCACCTCGGTCTGCAGTTTTACCATTCGCCAGAATAATATTGGTTAAATTTAAGGTACTATTATTACTTGTGGTGTTAAAAATACGGCTTTTGCCTCTTGCATCAATTGTTGTCTTTAGCGCTGTTTGTGCAGGATAATCATTGGTAATAACACTCTTTTTTTCAAATTCAATTGGGAGTTTACCCGTAATTACAATATCAACTATTGGAGCTAATTCTCGGTCCAGTATATAAGTACCTGCTTCTAATTGAATCAATTTAGTGGTAGTTGACGAAGTATCGGTGATCTGACATCCCCCATAAGGCTTTCTATCAGCCGCCGTTTTCAGTGCTTCCCTCAATGAACAAGCATAGTTATTTTCACCATCTTCATCTACAAAAGTTGTGACTAGGATTGGCGTAGCACTTGTCGCTGCAAAAAGCGGCAGCGTTGCAATCGTTAAAGTTGCCAGCAAAGTTTTTTTATAATTTTTCATCTCATCATCCCTGATTATGATTTAAAGCGACGTAATCCAATTAATCCGAGTAATGCAAAGATTGCACCTATCCCAAAACTGCCACCACTAACATTTACAGTTTTGCTTTGAAAATTATTAGGTGGAGCTTGAAAAATTGTGGTTGGGATTGCGAGGTAATAATTTGCTTTATCCCCCAAACGAGTTGTTGTCGTCATTATGCGTAGATTAAATTGATCTGCCCCATGCCAATTTCCATTTGGTACATACGTAATATTTCCTAACTGATCAATTGTCAACTTACCTTTTGATGGTGTTTGACGTTGCTCAATAACCAAACAACCTGGCTGCCAAGGCTGATCATCTGCACGTTTACCAAGAATTTTTTCACATGATGCAGGATCAAGCAGTTCACCATCCAATAAACTATCGGCAATACTAAACTTGGCAATTTGTCCATATAAAATATCTTCACCGGCAATAGGAATTTCAGCTCGATTTATAACTAATTCAATCGCCCCTAGATCACATAATTCATCATATCCACTACGGCTTTTACCACGCTGATCTGAACCTTCACAACTTTTTGCAAAGCCAGCTGTTGTTCCATCACTATAAATTCTTCCCTTATCCACAATCAAAGAGTCTGAAAGCTGAGTATAGGACATCAATAAACGTGGCTTAAAGTAACCTAACATTTGATCCTTAGGTGTGTAATACGGACATAAAAGTCCATCCGCTGGTGGTGCTGCGCAGTCACCCTCATCATTGGTTCCACCCGCAATGAGCTTATTATTCCCAATGAAGAAGTTTGGGCTGCCAGCTGGTGCATTACGATTACATTCAGACGTCGTCAAATTACTTTGTATAACTGCTTCATCATCGGCCGAACTGGCACAGTTATTTGCTTCATTTGCAACAATAATACTATTAGAAATATAAGCACTTGGTTCTTTAGTTGTAGTCGTTTTACCATCTTCGGTAGTAGAAGCATCTCGCTTCGGTGCTTGTAAAAATAATCCCGCGGCATTTTTAATAATCGTTACATTATTCAGTAGCATTCCTTCACGGATATTCGCGACATAACCACCCTTGTTATGAAAAATTGTACTATTGCGTAGACCTGAGACACGAGAAGCTAGTGCCTTCGCTGTAGTTTCATCCGTAAATCCTGTTTGCGAGTAGAGCAAAGCACCACTTTCGCCTTGAGTCCCTTCATTATCACGAATCACAGATTGAGTAATTAAATATAAAGGCATTTCACTATAAATAACTGCGCCTTGATCTGCTTTATTTGCTTGTAGCAGGCTATTACTGATATTCAATAAACTTGCAGTTGTTTGCTCATTCGTCACTGTACCCGCATTATAGATTGCACCACCTCGGACTGCATTTCCTCCCGTTAAACGGGAGTACTGGATACTGAGCGCCTCTCTATTAAAGATCAAACCACCATCGGTTACCTTATAAGCAGAACCTTTTAAATTTAATTCAACCAAAATAACCGGAAGTAAGGTTTCTTCAACACTTTCATCGTTAATGACAAATAAACGATCATTCCCCGCCATTTTAATGGTCGCGTTATGCATGCCTTTTTGATTATCGTTAAAACTGCCACTTGCCGCAGTCATGATAGCCATGCCCGCTTTAATATGAATTGCTGAATTTAATGTGTATTCTTTATCTCTTTGCAGGATGATCGTATTACTAGAGGTTTTATCACCACAGCCCTGATAGCCATTTTCATATTCTTTTTGACTTCTTTTATTTAAAAACTCTACAGCATTTCTTAACGAGCAACCGGTATAATTCTTTTCATCAAGCAACGTCGTGACTTGGATATCCGCAGAATAAGCGTGCCCCGTCATTACCAATAATGCGCAGGCAAGCGTCCGTTTGAGCATACCGATCTCCTTTCATATTTTTTCATTTTTTTTAGTTTTACAAACTAGGTGTTTGCAACCACATTCCTTTGTGCGTACTTTGTCATAGCTCTCAAAATTACTCAAGAAATTTTATACTATTGGCGATATTCATCAATCAAAGCGTAAATTTGCTTAAGTGTAGTATTAGAAAGCTTGGTTTTTTCGCCTTTTAGCATTTTTTCAAGTTGGGCTAATGTTTGTAATAATATTGAGGCCTGATGTGGGCCATTACTTAATAAATAATCGACAATTTGCTGGTCAAAATGAATTCCGCGACGAGTCATGACCGATTGAAGTAAAGCTTGACGATCTATATAAGAACTACCGTTCGGGACTTTAACACTAACAGCTTGCGTCAACCTTGACTGAAGGTCAGGAAGTTCCAGTTTTAATTCAATCGGTGCAACCCGAGATGAAAAGACCAGTTGGCCTTCATGGTTATTCATCAGATGAAAAACGGCTTTTTGCCAATGTGGTACGCCACTAATTGCATCAATATCGTCTAAAGCAACTAAGTCATAAAATTCTAAAGAAGTAATTGCTTCAATAGGCGCATCTAATAATTCGAGTAATGAAACTTTAATCGCAGGGCGGCCTAACTCCAGATAAGAATCACAAATTGCAGAGAGTAAATGACTCTTACCTGTTCCCGCCCCACCATAGACATAAAAACGACTAACCAAACCCGCATGTAATTGTCTGACTGCATCAACCACAGGTCCCCAACCCGGCCCCGAAAAATCACTGATTCGGGCATCGAGTTGTGGTTCTATATCCAGTTGTAGTTGACGCATATATTTAATATGTTCCTCAATTACTTTAAATCATTTGGGTTTGAAGTCTCTGTATCTTGAGAGTTTTTAATTTGAATATCAAGCTCTACTTGATCTGATTCAACATTTATATGCTGAGTTTCACCTTGTACCACGATAACTTCGGTGGTGGAGCCATAGAAGCGGCTTCGTTCATAATTATCACGTGCATGTTTAAGCAACACCACAATCACGGCAGCAACTGGCAAAGCAATCAACATTCCAAGGAATCCGCCGAGTTGTGCACCTGCCAATACCGCAAAAACAACCGCCACTGGTGATAAACCAATTTTATCACCCAACAAGAATGGTTGCAGAATATATCCCTCTACCATTTGTCCGATCATGAAGACCACACCAACCAGAAGTAACTGAGTCCAGTCCAGTCCGAATTGGAAAAGCGTTGCAATTACAGCTGCAATAATGCCGACACCAAAACCTAAATAAGGAATAATACTGGCTAGACCAGCAATCATACCAATGATCAAACCAATTTCCAGACCAATCAGTTGCAACCCAACTGCATAGACAATCCCTAATAAAAGCATCACAAGGAATTGGCCTTTCACAAAAGCGCCCAATACACTGTGGCATTCACGCACGATGTTTAACGTTGATGCTTCATAAGGACGTGGGATTAAACGTCTTAAACTCTGCAACATTCTTTCCCAATCTAACAAGAAATAGAAAGAAATGATTGGAATCAACACGACAACACCACCAATCTGAATAAAGTTCAGACCAGATTGCGCAACTCTTAATGCCATTGCCTGAATACTATCGGCACTATAGTTGGTTTGAATATAATCCATTAATGCCTTAGAAATCTGTTCAGTATCTATTTCCATTGGTACAACATTAAATGTATGCGATACCCACGGCAAGAAAGTGGCATTCACCCAATGAATACCCGCAGGGATACTATCCCGTGCATACATGAGCTGTTTCCAGATCAACGGTACCAGGAACCACAACACTATGGTCAAAGTCACCCCAATACCAATAAACACGATACTGATGGCTAACCAACGCGGTAATTTAATTTTGACAAGAACATCCACGAGTGGACTAAACAGGTAGGCAATGAAAAAAGCACCTACGAACGGAATGACAATGGGCTTTAGCAGATAGAGCACCCAAAGCAATAATGCGAGCCCAGCGAGGATAAAGATACGACGTAGTACCTGATCTTGCATAAAATCTAGCCTTTTTTTGTATATTCGTTATAAATGGAAAAAAATTTAATTAAAGATAGCATTTTCGAGCATAAATAACATAAGAGTTTCGTATATTCAGGTTATAATCTGCCGCCACTGCGGAGACTTCACTATGAGCAACTCAACTTCTACCTCAAACACTGGTTTAAGCTATAAAGATGCGGGCGTCGACATTGAAGCGGGCGACGCATTAGTCGATCGTATCAAATCTGTCGCTAAACGCACCACTCGTCCTGAAGTAATGGGCGGTCTTGGTGGCTTTGGTGCACTATGCAAAATTCCAAAAGGTTATGAAGAACCTGTATTGGTTTCAGGAACAGACGGCGTAGGTACAAAATTACGTCTGGCACTTAACCTCAACCGTCATGACACAATTGGTCAAGACCTTGTGGCAATGTGTGTAAACGATTTGCTCGTTTGTGGCGCTGAACCCCTCTTCTTCCTCGACTACTATGCAACAGGTCATTTAAATGTTGATGTTGCAGCAAATGTAGTCACAGGTATTGGTACAGGTTGTGAACTTGCTGGTTGTGCATTGGTCGGTGGTGAAACTGCTGAAATGCCGGGCATGTACGAAGGCGAAGACTATGATCTCGCTGGTTTTGCTGTAGGTGTAGTTGAACACAGTAAAATTATTGATGGAACAAAAGTGAAGTCTGGTGATGTACTCATCGGTGTGGCATCAAGTGGTGCGCACTCAAATGGTTACTCATTACTACGCAAAATCTTAGATGTTAAAAATGTAGACTTAACTCAAATCGTTGATGGTCGCCCACTTGCAGATGTTGCGATGGAACCGACACGTATTTATGTTAAACCTGTACTTGAGCTTTGCAAACAAGTTGATGTGCATGCTATGGCTCACATCACGGGTGGCGGTTTACCAGGTAACTTACCACGCGTTCTTCCAAATGGCGCTCAAGCGGTGATTGATGAATCAAGCTGGGAATGGTCTGAGTTATTCCAATTGTTACAACGTGAAGGTAACGTAGAACGCTTTGAAATGTATCGTACATTTAACTGCGGCGTGGGTATGGTGATTGCAGTTGATGCCAGCGAAGCTGACAAAGCAATTGACGTATTAAATGCTCAAGGTGAAAAAGCCTGGAAAATTGGTCACATTCAGGAAAATGCTGAATCAGTTGAAGGCGCAGACGAAAAAATTCGCGTGATCTTTGCATAATGAGAATTGCTGTCCTTGTCTCAGGCAACGGTAGCAACTTACAAGCCCTGATAGATGCCCATAATGGTAAACAGCTATCAGGGCAAATCATTGGTGTACTCTCAAACAAAGCTGATGCTTATGCATTACAACGTGCGAAAGACGCCGATATTGCGACCGCTGTTATTTCACATAAAGATTACCCAAATCGCGAAAGCTTCGATGAAGCGATGCACCAGCAGCTATTAGCGTGGCAGGTGGATCTGGTTATTCTTGCTGGTTTTATGCGGATTTTAACACCAGACTTTGTGCTGCAATGGCAAGGCAAAATGTTAAATATCCATCCTTCTCTCCTGCCTTTTTATAAAGGCGTTAATACCCATCAACGGGTATTAAATACAGGAGACCGTTTGCATGGTTGTACCGTTCACTTTGTTACGGCTGAACTGGATGCTGGACAAAGTATTGCGCAATCTGTCATTCAAGTCGGTTTGCACGATACGGTAGAAAGTCTGGCGCAACGTGTGCATAAACTTGAGCATTTTATTTACCCTCAAGTTGCACAATGGTTTTGTACAGGTCAACTGAGCTGGAAAAATGGTCAAGCCTATTTCAACCAGCAGCCTTTACAACGGCCGATTCAGTTTGCTCAACTCTAAAAAACAAAACGCATCCTCGGATGCGTTTTTATTGCTTTAAATCACCAAACTTTTAATTTTATCGACTGTTTCCAGTGGATGTTCTAATGGGAACATATGCCCACCCTCTACAATAGAAAAAGGAATCCCTAACTTCTTTTGCGCGACTTGCGGAAATTTCTCTTTCAAGAACACACTGTCTTGCCCCACAACCAAATGCACAGGAACAGGTGGCTTTGGCATCGGTAACCACCACATCGATGGCGTTGTTCTAAATAACTTCACTTCATCTTTTTTGGGAATGGTTAAAGTCACGCCGCCCCGCTGTAGATCAGCTGTTAATGCATGATCAATGTAGGCTTGAAAACAATCTGCATCGAAATGTTGGTAAAAACCCCGCGAACCGAGCAACTCAGCCGCTTGCTCGCGTGATTCCCAATGATCACGACGGCGTGCAGATAAACCTGCAGGTGTAATTTTATCCACCAGTTTAGGCTTGAACAGTTTGGCTAAATGGAAAACAAAAGACGCTTTACCAATGATTAATGGCGGATCAAGCATAATGACTTGGGAAAATAACTCTGGACGGCGATAGGCTGCCATTAAAGTCAACACAGAACCCAATGAATGTCCTAAACCAATTACCTGACGTCCCTGTGCTTGCTGAACAATATTATCAATCACCTGATCGACTAGATGTGTCCAGCCATGCGTAATCGGATAACGTTTGTCATTGCCAATTTCAGCTACATAAATGATGTCATATTGATCTTTCAGCTGATCAAATAGCTTTTGATAAACTTTAGAAGGGACACCATTGGCATGGGCAAAATGAATCAAAGGTTTCATAAATAGATCTTTATTTGTTTTCACTGATACCTCAATTATCCTGCTCTACACATGTATTGCAAATCAAAACAAGAACTGCCCAGTTACTTTTACAATAAAAAAGGCTGTGGAAACCACAGCCTAAAGAATGTCAAAGCAGAGCTCTGACCGAAGCATAAGCCTGATATGCTATTGGATTTTAGCGTTCTGCTGAGTCTCAAGCTGTGACGCAAGCGAACTGCTGATCCCTTCACCAATCTTTGCACCCATACGGCCCAAGATTGACTCTAAAGGATTACGCTGAACGGTATAATCCACTTTTTGATCAACTTTAAGATCACGCATCAGTGTGGTAATGCTACCACTACGATCTGCAATACCTAAAGCAATGGCCTGTTCACCTGTCCAGAATAAACCAGAGAAAACTGCTGGATCATTAGACTTCAAACGCTTGCCGCGACCTTCTTTTACCGCATTAATAAAGTGAGTATGTACATTATCCAATACAGATTGCACATGTTGCTTTTGTGCAGGATCTAGTGGCTTGGTCATACTCAAGATATCTTTATTGCTACCCGCAGTTAAAGTACGATCTTCAATACCCAGCTTTTGTGCCAGGCCGCTTAAACCATAGTTTGGCATAATCACACCAATTGAACCCACTAAACTTGATGGATTCACAATGATTTCATCGGCAGCAGACGCAATGTAATACGCACCTGAAGCACCCATATCGCCAATTACAGCATAGACTTTCTTATCTGGATGCTGTTTTTTCTGATAGCGAATTTCTTGCCAGATTTCATCAGACTGTACTGGCGAACCACCCGGAGAGTTAATATTTAAAACAATTGCTTTACTGCCACTTGCATCAAACGCTCGTTTTAAAGCTTTGTTGGTATCTTCACTGTTTACGGTCGATTGACCCGCAGAAGAATCGATTGTACCAACAATATCAATCACAGCCAGATGGTCACTGCTAATACTTGTGGTCGATTTCTCAGTTGAAGTTGAGCAGCCTTTTGTCATTGCAATCAAGACAATTAATAAATAAGCGAAGCCTAAACATTTAAAAAAGATACTCCAACGGCGACTACGACGTTGTTCTTCTACAGACGCAAGAACAGCTTTTTCTAAAATTTGCCATTCTTTGCCCGTAACATTCTCACTATTTGTTGATTCGTTTTTTGGTTTTGGTGGCCAATCGGACATAAGATTCCAATCCAATATGTTTTAAAGTGACTTTATTATATACGCTGATTTCAACAAAACTGTTTAAATAACTTGTTTTAACTTATAATTATTTTTTGCATTATACTTTCCTTTGTAATTTTTCTCATACCAAATCCATGACCCATTCCAGAACGATTAGCTCAAATTACCGTCTCATCAAGCTCCTAAGTCGCCAGCCGATTCAATTAGGGCGCTTCTTGGCACGCATGGTTGCTGGACTGGTCAATACCTTTCAGTTGTCTAAGCTTTCAAAAATTATCAGTCTAAATATCCAGATTGCATTTCCAGATATGGATCAGCAGCAAAAACAACAGTTAACCAAACAGGCGATTCGGAATGAGCTCACCTCTTATTTTGAGTTTTTGAGTATCTGGGGTGCATCCAATCAAAAGAACATTCAGCGTATTCAAAAAATTTATGGTGAACATTATCTACATGAAGCGCTGGCAGAAAAAAAAGGCGTTGTGCTGGTCGTTCCCCATTTTGGAACATGGGAAGTGATGAACTCATGGTTATCGCAATATACCCAAATGACCATTTTATATAAGCCAGTTAAAAATCCTGACGCTGATCAGTTTGTCCGCGATGCGCGTAGCCGTGAACAGGCACATCTTGTCCCAACCGATGAAAGTGGCGTTCGACAAATTTTTAAAGCCTTAAAACAAGGCGGCACGACAGCCATTTTGCCTGATCACACGCCTGATCATGGCGGTGACATGGTGGATTATTTTGGTATTCCCTTAGCTTCCAGCAGTTTAAGCGCCAAGCTGATTCAGAAAACCAAAGCCAAGGCCCTACTTATTTATACCATGCGTAATAATCAAGATGGCTTCGATATGTATATTGAGCCGATCAATCCTCAGATTTATGAAGGTCCTGCCGAAAATGGTACGCGAATCATTCATCAAAGCTTAGAGCAATTGATTCAACGTTATCCAGAACATTATCACTGGAGCTATAAACGCTTTCGCGCCAATCCTGCGCTCAAGAAAATTTATGATATTGATGAAACTGAAGCACTGACTCAAGTGGCCAAAGTCCGTCAGCAGGCTGAATAAACGATTACTTAGGCTATTCTCTTTGTAACCATTTTCTTTGCTGTCGCTGGAGCTTGAGTTCCACCGCTCCATTTTCAAATAAGAAACTTAAGGTCCCTGTCTCAGCGGTATTCAGTAAAGGGATATCCAAAGTCTGTAGGCGGCTCTGTACTTCCCGACTCGGATGACCATAACGATTATTTAGCCCCGTAGAAGCAATCGCCAGCTTGGGTTTTAAAACGTTCAAAAAGTCATAAGCAGAACTATGTTTACTGCCATGATGTCCCAAAACTAAAACATCTACTTTTAAATCAGGATACTGCTGTAGCAGTTTAAATTCTGTTTCCCAACCAGCATCTCCCATGATCAAAAAGTTTTGATAAGGCTGAGCATTCAGGAATTGTATATACACCACACAGGACTGTTCATTTTTTTGCTGTTTAGCCAAAACCAAATCCTCGGTTCGCGGTGATAAAATCTCGACCCGAATATTTAGGTAATCCCAACGCTGTCCTTGATGACAAAGTGAGAAATTATCTTGGAATGGGAGAGTTTCTCCGCGTTCATTGGATTGTACTCGGCCTATGGCAAAAGCATTTTGAATCGAAGCAAATGCACCGCTATGATCTTGATCGAGATGAGACAAAATAACGTGATCGAGTGTTCGGATGCCCTGCTGCCTTAGATACGGGATAATCACTCGATCACCTAAACTAAATTGAGTCTCGTCATAAGAGCCACCTGTATCAATCATGATGCTTTGCTGAGGATGTTGCAAAAATATGGCTTGGCCTTGCCCCACGTCCAGAATATTCAAAGAGATCGATTGAGTTTTTACACCGAATACGATGGGCAAAAAACAAATCCCAGCCCAAAGCTTGGGAATACTTCCTCTCGGCATAAACACAATGACCAATCCCAGAATGAAGCTCATCATCATGGCAGGCGTATAACTGACGCCATATAGCGCTGGAGATAGCTGTTGTAGTCCTTCTAATACCCACATCAGCAATGTCAGTATTTGATCGTTGAGCCGAAACAAGAATAAACCTAATGCAGGAACGACTAGCCACAGACAAGCCGCGATAATGTCTAAAGGAACAACGACTCCACTAAGCAGTGGAATCGCCACCAAGTTACTCAACGGCGCGATCCATGAAATTTGCTGGAAGAAAATCACGACCAATGGCAGCAAGGCAATAAAGATTTTCCATTGAGAATCGACCAAGATCTTAATCGCCAGAATCCCTTTTTGCAGGGTGGTTTTCAGTTGATCTTGTGGAATTTGTTCTATGGTTTGATAGATTCTCAACAGAATAAAACATGCCCCATAAGACAACCAGAATGCGGCCGATAAAATACTAAAAGGATCATACAGCAGTAATAAGCTGGCACTGTAAACCAATAATGCTAAGGGCTGTATCGGCAGTCGAAAGATCAGAAAAAGACTGGCAATCATCACCGTTAATAAAGTTCTAAGGGCTGGAATCTCAAAACCGACAAATGCCACATACAGTACAACACTGGCGGCAAAAGGAAAAAGCAACAAAATCTGTTTTGGTTTCCATAAATATAACTTTGGACAATAACGCTGAATAACTTGCTTGAGTAACCAAGTCAGCATTAAGGCAAAAATCAGCACATGCGGCCCTGAAATTGCCAATAGATGTGAAATCCCCAGCAACTGAAATTGCTGTTTCAGCGCATCCGACAATAAGCTTTCATCGCCCGTCAGCAAGGCTAACAGTAAACCTTGATGCTGGAATGAAGTCGTTTGCAACATGTGACGGAAAGCCAGCCGCATGCTTTCAACCTTTAACAGCAACATGGCTTTCAGGTTTTTTTGTTGCTTGAGATGCTGCTGATACCCCAGACGATAAATATCATCGTCACTTAAAGGCTGAATCCGCCTGACCGAAAATGCAGACAAAATATTCTGCTGTAAAAACCATTTTTCCTGATCAAATGCTCCAGCAACCGCATAACTATGCGCAGGCCGAATATTTCCCTCCATACGATAATAACGACCAAGCTCTAAGGTGGGTTGCTGACTGGCCTGCGGTTTGGCTTTATTCAGATAGAGTAACCAATCAACAGGTTGGGGATGACGATTAAGTACTTCTGCAATCTGCTTTTGCCCATCGTCTGTTAATTCATCTATTTTTTTAATATAGACAATGGCTTCAAATGGCTGAGCTTGAGTCTCACGTAAAGTTAAACGTTGTTGCAAGGCCAAGTCAGCATAATGAAAACCTGTACAGAACAATGCCCACGTGCAGCTCATTAAAAGCAGTGCTTTATACACAGGCTGATGAAAAAAGCGCTGCTTATTAGATAACCCTACTCCCCATATCACACTCGCCAAAGCCAGCCATATCCACCAGATTTGACTGATAAAAGTGAAATGCTGCCCCATCAAAGCAATACCGGCAATCCAGCCGAATAAAATAATCTTCAACATTTCTTAAAATTAGATTTAGTTTTTCTAAAGACAAAATTAAAGCCCGTTTTCAGGGCTTTAACAAGAGGTCTACTTCAATATTTATAGATTATTCATAACGTAACGCTTCAGCAGGCTGAACTTTTGCTGCACGTAAAGCAGGATAAATAGTTGCAAGTAAACTTAAGAGTAATGAGACGCTTACAACAAGTAGTACATCTTGCCAGCGTAAATATGAAGGCAGATAATGTACAAAATATGCATCTAATAAATTTAAGCCAAAGGTCGTATTCACCCACGATACGATATTACCAATGCTTAACGATAAAATAATGCCTAAAATGGTCCCTAACCCAGTTCCAATCACCCCAATAATTGTACCCTGCACCATAAAGATTTGAGTAATCAATAAGGGCGACGCACCTAAAGTACGTAAGATTGCGATATCTGATTTTTTATCAGTCACCAACATCATGAGGGATGAAATGATATTAAAGGTTGCAACGATAATAATCAGTAGAAGTAGTAACCCCACCATATTTTTTGCCATTTGAATGGCGCTAAATAAATTACCTTGCGTATAGGTCCAATTCGAAGCGTAAAAATTACTCGGTAATTTTTTGATAATGCTCTCAGAAATCTCTGGCGCAGCAAAAATATCATCCAGCTTTAAGCGAATGCCTTGAGCACCATCAGGTAAGCGCAATAGCGTTGATGCATCATTTAATGCAACATAACCCACCATCGAATCAACCTGAGTTCCGATTTTAAAGATCCCCACCACTTCGAAACGTTTAAATCGAGGCACAACACCTGCTGAGGAGTTGGTCGCTTCAGGCAAAACAAGGGTTACAGGATCATTGAGCTTCAATCCTAAACTGTCTGCTAAATCTTGCCCTAAGACAATTCCATATTTTCCTTTCTTCAGCGCATCCAGACTGCCTGCCTTCATATAATTATGAACAATCGAGACCTGTTTTTCGTACTCGGGCTCAATTCCTGAGATCATGATCCCTGTCACTTCGCCATGCGCAGTTAACATCCCCTGTAACTGGGTATACGGCGCAACAGCAACAACATGGGGCTGTTTAGCAATATCTTTAGCCAAGTCTTCCCAGTTGGTCATAATTTGAGTGGATGCAATGGTCGCTTGGGGCACGATTCCCAAAATACGGTTTTTCAATTCTCGATCAAAACCATTGATTACGGACAATACCGTAATCAGCACAGCAACACCCAAAGTTAAACCAATCATTGTCATCAAGGAAATGAATGACACTAGACGGCTTTTTTTTCTAGCCTGTGTATATTTCAGTCCAATATAAAATGAAATGGGTTTAAACATGCTCACCCACCCATATACCATCTTGCATATGTAAAATTGAATCCGCTGACTGTGCCAATTGCTCATCATGAGTCACGATCAGCATCGCCATGTTGAGCTCTTTTTTCAGATCCGTGAGCAATTCAAAAATACTAAGTGCTGTTTTACGGTCAAGGTTTCCGGTTGGTTCATCTGCCAACACCACCGCAGGTTTGGTCACCAAAGCACGCGCCAAAGCCACACGTTGGCGTTCACCACCAGATAACTCACCCGGTTTATGATCCATACGATGAGATAGACCCACACGGTCCAGCAGATATTCTGCCTGCTTTTTCACGTCCTTAAAGTTGCTTTCTTTACGCAACATTAACGGCATCGCAACATTTTCCAAGGCAGTAAATTCTGGCAATAAATGATGGAACTGATAAACGAAACCTAGATATTGATTACGCTTATAACCACGCTCTGCCTCACCTAAATTATCAAAGCGCTGACCTTGTAAGAAGACTTCTCCTTGCGAAGGTTGCTCCAAACCACCTAACACATGCAACAAGGTACTTTTACCTGAACCACTTGAACCGACAATAGAAACGAACTCGCCCGCATTGACTTGCAACGATAAGCCTTTAATTACTTCAACTTTACTTTTGCCATCATCGAAATGCTTAAAGATATTTTTTGATTCTAGAACGATCTTACTCATAACGTAATGCCTCGGCTGGTTGCGTTTTCGCTGCACGGATAGCAGGGTAAATTGTTGCTAAAAAACTGATAGATAAAGATGCTGTCACAACAATCAGTACATCTTGCCAGCGTAAATAAGAAGGTAAATAGCCAATCACATAGCCACTAAATAAATTCAGCCCAAAGGTATGATTTAACCAGCCCACCAAATCACTGATGGTTAATGCAAAAGCACTGCCTAAAATAACCCCTGCCACTGTACCTACGACCCCAATAATGGTGCCTTGCACAATAAAAACAGAGGTAATAAATTTTGGAGAGGCGCCTAAAGTACGCAGAATCGCAATATCAGCCTTTTTATCAGTTACTACCATCACCAATGACGAAACGATATTAAACGCAGCCACCACAATAATCAGAAACAGCAGTAAACCGACCAGATTCTTTTCCATTCTCACCGCACCAAATAAACTTCCGTGCGTTTCCTTCCAGCTTGTCGCATAAAAATTATCAGGCAATTGTTTAACAATCTGATCAACGATACTCGGCGCAGTAAAAATATCATCTACTTTAAGACGTACACCTTGTGCACCATCCGGTAAACGCAACAAGGTCGAAGCATCATTCAAGGCAATATAACCCACCGTTGAATCCACTTCCGCACCGACACTAAAAATTCCGACGATTTTAAAGCGTTTAAAACGTGGTACCACACCTGCGGGTGATGGTGTCGCTTCGGGCAGCACCAAGGTCACATTATCATTTAGGCTCAGCCCCAATGCATCAGTCATGTCCTTACCGAGGACAATCCCAAACTCGCCTTTTTTTAATGCATTTAAATCACCTGCAACCATGTGGTTCTGGATAATCGAAACCTTCTTTTCATATTTTGGTTCAATCCCCGTCACCATAATGCCTGCGACTTGACCTTGCCCCGTCAACATCCCTTGCAATTGAGTAAAAGGTGCAGCACCAGTGACATGCGGGTGATCCTCAACTTTTTTTACAAGCTCAGGCCAATCTGTTAGAATTTGAGTAGAAGAAACAGTGGCTTGTGGAACCATTCCAAGGACACGATTTTTTAATTCACGATCGAAACCATTCATGACAGATAACACTGTAATGAGGACGGCAACACCAAGCGTCAAGCCGATCATGGAAACTAAAGCGACAAAAGAAATAAAATGATTACTCCGCTGAGCACGAGTGTATCTCAACCCTATATACAGCGAAATTGGCTTAAACATACCATCTAGTCCGAGGTGATTTATTATGGAAAATTCACAACATCATCTTGTTGACGACAACACTGAACGTCGTGTGATGTCTCGTATTGATGCCGTGTTGAGAATCAACTATCAAATCATTCCCGATGATGTGGCGCTGAATGACCCGTATGATTCCCATTTCGTATTGCCACGCTATTTTCTACTACTTGCAGAGTTAGATCAATTTGATCATGCGTTTCGCTACGAATTAGAACAATTAAATGAAAAAGATCAACAAATTGCTCGCATCTTATCCCTTTTTAACCAGAAATTAAACCTGATTACAGGCTCTTATTACGACAATATCGTGCAATCTTTACTGCCCGTCCCTGAGCAGGTCAATGTTTCTGAAAATGGATTAAGTTTCTTTAGTTCTCAAGATATTAATGAAGGCTCGTATATCCATATTACCTTGAGCCATCCTGAAAATTTCTTTCATATTGCTGCAATTGCTCAAGTGGTACATAGCACAGCAGAAGAGCAAGGAAAATTCCGTATCGGTGCCTACTTTATTACCTTAAATCCGCAAGATCGCGCCAAATTAGCAGCCAGTATTCGACAAGCTCAACAAACCGAAACCAGCTGATTGCATCATTTAAGATTTTAAACGGCGATATGCTCTTAAATCCCTAAAGAAGTACAGCAGTAAACCAAACAGGATAATACTCGCTCCTACGAATACCTGAGCCGATATCTGTTCATGGTTCAGGTAAGCCCCGATCAGTATCGCCAGCATTGGTGTCATTACAGTAGTCAATGACAGTGTGGTCGCTTGTAAATTCTGCACCAGTTTAAAATAACAGAACATCGCAATTAACGATGCCATCACAATGGTATAAGTCAGGGCAAATAAAGATTTGGCTGAAGGAAAATGCGTTGGTGCGTATTGCCAGATCCACGGTATTAACAAAGTCGCCAATAAAGTAGAGACCAGAATTGAACCTGTCGCCTGTGCCATGACAGGTAAATCCGCATTAATCTTTTTCACGAGAAAAATGGACAATGAATAAGAAAAAACACTGATTAGCATTAAAATAATACCAATCGGCTGGACATGCTGCTGACTACCACTCAAGCAAATCATCGCCAAACCAATAATGGATGTTCCCATTCCGAGCCACTGCAAACCTGCCAGCTTCTGCTGAAAACCAAAACGACCAATCAGGCCAGCCATAATCGGTGCCAAACCAAACATCAAGGCGATCAAGCCAGAGCTAAGATAAGCTGTAGCTGCATAAGTAAAGATTTGCGAGCCAATCAGACTGAGCGAACCCGCGGCATAACTCAATAATGCAATTTTATGAATAGGGAATTTAACCTTTAACAGCAATAACACCGTCACAGCCAGCGGTAAGGCAATAAAAAAGCGGATTACCAATGCCCACATCGGGTGTAAATCTGAAACACTCCACACAATTGCAAGCGGTGTCGTTGCCCAGATAAAGACCAGCAGTCCATAGGTGAGCATGAGGTTAATACGTGATGGCATATTCAACTCAAGAAGCTGTTTTACGTTTCTGTTTTAAAATAGTCTGATCCAGTGAACTGGAAAATTCACGTTTATCACGTTCAGAAATAGGCGGTGGCCCACCAGTTTGCACCCCAGCCCCACGCAAAGTATCCATAAAATCACGCAAGTGTAGGCGTGCTTTTACATTGGCTGTGGTATAGATTTCACCGCGTGGATGGATGGCAATACCGCCCTTTTCAATCACTTGTGCCGCCAATGGAATATCTTGTGTAATGACAATGTCATTTTCCTGCATACGTTCCACAATCTCTTGGTCAGCCTGATCTGCCCCACTCATCACCTGAATGGACTTAATCCGCATGGAAGGTGTGATACCGACATTCTGGTTGGCAACAAAGGTTACTTCGAGTTGGTAACGATCCGATGCGCGTAAAATCACTTCACGTAAAATTTTAGGTAAAGCATCAGCATCTACCCATAATTTAAATGGCAGCACGTTAACGAAAGCTCTTGAGAAGAAAAAGCTAGTGTAGCAGATTACGGGAAAAGTAGAGTTAACATCCTTGCAGCAATCCCATCAATTTTTCATTTCGTTCAGGGAAGATAGAACCCTAATCTCTAGATTAAAAATGAAATAATTTATAGATAATTACAGATTCAGACTTGAAATATCCCAGTTACCCTCGATTTAATAGAATAAGTTCAATCTTTTTAGCATCTCGCTTTATGAAAAATCAAAACAGTCCAGAAATCATTAAAATTCAAGATCAAAATTTCGGTAATCATGTCGAGCATTGGAACTTATTGACTGACACACCCGAAACAAATGTTCCCAAATGGTTAGGATTGGCACTTGATGCACCCGTAATGCCAATGGGGCTATGTGAAGATGAACATGAGATGGATCAGACATTTTGGTTAATCCAAGGCCCAAGTGGTGAATCTGTTTCCATTAACCAGATCATTGCAGTGGAAGATCAAAAACCACGCGCATTAAAAACAGCCTTTCCAAGTTTTGAAAGTCCATATAAATATGATGCGAAAATTGAGCGAATTATTACCTGTGATTCTGCCACTCAAGCAGTGTTACGTTTAAATTTAAATAAAGATACGACCATTTATGCGTTCGATAATTTATTCAGTGTAAATAGCTGTCAATATGACAAAAACCAAAGCTATAAAGTTCAGTTTAATGCTTGGGCATATGAATTAGAAGCGGTTGCCCCAGATGAGAAAATCATTGTTGATGACCCTGCTTCAATTAAACATCACCGCGCATTAAATGCGATTTTGGCAGAACATAATGGGGTTGCCCCAGAAAATTTACAGGAACTGATTAATGACTGGCAGCCAAAAACACCAGAAGATCAAGAACCTGTTACTGTCGACTTTTCTAAAATGGTGGCCTATTTATTCGGTGAAACTTTAGGTCAGGAAGATGAAGCCTGGTTCCAAGGTAATATCGTCGGTAAAACTCAAATGCAGTTTATGCAGGATGAATATACCCTTTATGACGTGACACTGGTTTTAGAAGATGATTTACCTGCAATCCTGATTCGTATTGCAACTAAAAATGAATTGTATAAAAACTTTAACATTGGCCAATATATTCGCGGCAACCTATGGATTCAGGCCAATATTTATGCTAAAACTGCTACTGAGTGACAAAAAATCACATAAATGGCATTTTTAGGCGTTCTAATGAAAATTATACCAGAACAAACGACCACCAGTCTGATTCATTCGAGTGATCAAGGTCTTAAACTTGATGTTGGTGCTTTTTGCTTTTTCTTACTTGGTATGTTCTTAGCAGCACTTATTTTTCATCAAATTGGTTTTTTCTAATTTTTTGACCATTAACTACCTTATTCGCATATAAAAGCCCTCAATGATGAGGGCTTTTATTTTAACTGGTTTTTATTGCTTAACCATGACGTTTCGCAAAATCATCCATAAAGTTTACAAGGGCTTGTACACCTTCTAATGGGACTGCATTGTAAATACTTGCACGCATACCACCTACTGAACGGTGGCCTGCCAAGTTCAATAAGTGATGCTGTTCAGCTTCTTGCAAGAAAGTCTTTTCAAGCGCTTCGTCAGCTAAAGTAAATGGCACGTTCATCATTGAACGGTTTGGCACTGCGATCGGATTGTTATAGAAATCGCTCGAATCAATATAGCCATAAAGTAACTTGGCTTTCTCTTGATTCACTTTATAGATTGCATCTACCCCACCCTGCTCAAGCAACCACTCAAATACAAGACCTGATAAATACCATGCATAGGTTGCTGGGGTATTTACCATTGAACCATTCTTGGCTTGATCTGCATATTTCAAGATGCTTGGAATTTCAGGCTTAGCTTGATCAAGTAAATCATCACGAATAATAACGATGGTCAAACCGGCTGGGCCAATATTCTTTTGCGCACCCGCATAGATCAAGCCAAACTTGCTTACATCCAAAGGTGCAGACAAGATACTTGATGAATAATCACACACCAACGGCGCATTTACATCTGGGATAGCAGCGAATTGCAAACCACCAATTGTTTCATTATCTGCATAATGCACATAAGCAGCATCATTCGAAAGATTCCATGTACTTTGTTCGGTAATCGCATGCTTACCATCAATCAAAGTACCCGCTTCAACGATATTAATATCGCCATAGCGTTTCGCTTCTTTTAGCGCTTTCTCAGACCAGATGCCAGTATGGATATAATCTGCCTTGTTATTTTTACCTAACAGATTCAATGGAATCGCTGAAAACTGTAAGGATGCGCCACCTTGTAAAAACAATACTTTATAGTTTTCAGGAATGTTCATGAGCTTACGTAAGTCAGCTTCAGCCTTCTCTGCCACAGCAACATAATCGCTGCTACGATGACTCATTTCCATGATCGACAAACCTTTGCCCTGCCAATTCAACAATTCTTGTTGAGCTTTTTCTAAAACGGCAGTAGGTAATGCAGCAGGACCAGCGCAGAAATTATAAGCACGCATGAGTTTTCCCTTGTTAAAGTGGAACAAATTGGAATGGGAATTTAATCATAGATTGGCGAAGCTTGCAGCAGCTTATCCAGTAAATATTTCAATTTGACTGCAAAAAAAGTATTAATTTTTCAATCATGTTCTGTCATTACAATTATTTTAGGCCAAACGTTATGTTGCTTTGCTCTAGCATGAAATACCCCTGTTTTTCGACATTTTATTTAGATTAAAAACTCTACTTTTTACAAATTCACTACACCAATCCCAGCGATATAACTATTTAATTAAAAACATAATATTTTAATTTTATAAAAAGAATTTAGACTACCTCAGGATATTATTAAATTGCGACATACCATAATGTTGAAACGACATGATCGACCGAGTTTTAAGGTCAAAAGGTTTCCCAAAACGTTAAGCTTGAGTATAAGCCTGATCAGCTGTGCCTTATTTTCATCTTCTTTATTTGCCCAGACATTCAGTTATAGTGAAGCTGAACACTATGTGGTTGAAAATGCTTATGCCTCCCAAGCACAGCAAGCCTTGCAACAAGCGTCTCAACTCGAGATGGAAGCCGTTAAAAATTTAGGCCTTCCCCGTATTGATTTAAATGCGCGTGCTTATTCATTTCATAGCGAAACCAGCGTGCCTTTAGCTTCCAGCAAGCGACGACTGGAAAATTCGCTGACCCGTGGTTTTGATGACAAGTTATCGCAATGGGAAAATGTGTTACCACCTGAAGTGATTGATCAGGTCGGTCAGGGATTTGATCAAACTGTAAGTGAAGGTCTGAATCAGGTACCGAACAATCTTGATGTTACGGTCAAAGACCATGATGTCCGCACTTCTGTTTCGATGGTTATGCCACTCTATACTGGCGGTAAAATTAGCAGCGCCAAACAGATTGCCACCATTCAGGCTCAACGTTCAAACATTAGCGAAAAACAACAACAAGACTCGCAACGTTTTGAGATGATTCAGTCTTATTTTAATGTGCAATTACAGCAGCAATTACTCAATGCCAGCCTGTTTAATTTAAATTCGATGCAAGAACATTATAACAATGCACTTAAATTAGAGAAGCAAGGCTTTATTAATAAGGGCCAGCGTATGCAGTTTGAGGTGGCACGCAATAATGCAGAACGCACCTATCAAAATGCCCAGTCCAATTTACAAGCCAGTCAGTTTAGCCTGCAAAATTTATTAAAAACCAAAGAAAGTTTAAATCTCACCACCCCCCTATTCGTGAATAATGCACAAAACCATTCTCTGGATAAAATGCTGGCAAATTACGATCAAAATTCCAGTTTGATCAAAAAGCTGCAAATGGATACCCAACTTGCCAATGAAAATGTCAAGGTTCAACAGTCAGCCAAAAAACCGAGTGTTTTTGCCTTTGGTGAATATGGACTAGACAGCAAAGAGAACTGGATTGTCGGTGTAATGGCAAAATACAATTTATTTTCAGGCATTGATAACAACAAAAATATACGTGCAGCCGAACTTAAAAAATATGCAGCAGAGCTAATGACTGAACGCACCAAGCAGGAAGTTGAAAATGTGCTGTACAAATCTTATAGCGAATTAAGTTCTTCTCAGACCAGCCATCAATTGCTGGTTCAAAACACCAAAGCTGCGCAAGAAAACTTACGTATCCAACAGCTTTCATTTAAGGAAGGTATGGGTACGGCGACACAAGTCATCGATGCACAAAATGCCTTAAGCGCATTAAGAAGTGAAATGGCCGTTAATTCCTATAAATACATTTTATCTTTAGCGACACTTTTACAAAGCTATGGCTCCATTGATGAGTTCAAGCTTTATGTTAACCAACCACGTACTGACTATATCCGTTAATTGGAGAATTTTATGAGCCAAGATCAATCATCATCCAATTCAGAACGCGATAAAGATCAAGTAGACAACAAGACTGAAACTCAAACGTCTGAATCACCTCAAGCGCAAGTAAGCGCGACTGAGAAAGTCGCACAGCCACAACCTGAGACATCAAACTCCAATACACAGCAGCCACCGAATGAGCCCCCTAAAAAAGGTAAGGCAAAAATCATCGGCCTGATTATTTTGATTCTACTTTTAGGTTTAATCGCTTTTGGCTTATGGAAAGCTTATCAGCCTCAAGCGATTGAGCTACAAGGTCGGGTTGAGTCAGAAACCGTGCATATCAGCACCAAAGTGCCAAGTCGTATCGAGGAGTTCTATGTTTCCGAGGGACAGCCGGTTAAGAAAGGTCAAGCACTGGTTCGCTTTGTCAGCCCTGAACTCGAAGCGAAAAAAGAACAGGCTCAAGCAGCTTTACAAAGTGCAACTGCATTCCATTCCACTGTGTATCGTGGTGCTCAACAAGAAAATATCGAGACACTGTATGCCAACTGGCAAGCCATGAAAACTCAGGCAGAATTGGCAGCAACCACGTATAAACGTGGTGAAACCTTATATCAACAAGGTGTAATTTCTCGCCAACGCCGCGATGAAATGCTTGCTGCACAAACTTCTGCACGTGAAACTGCCGAAGCCTCTTATCAACAGTATGCGCGTGCCAAACGCGGCAGCACCGAACAACAGAAATCGACGGCTGATGCACAAGTTGCGATGGCACAAGCGGCTGTGAAAGAAGCCAATGCATTAACCGAAGAAACCAAACTGTACTCACCTACAGACGGAACCGTATCTAAAACCTATGGCAAGCCGACTGAATTAGTCGCAACAGGCGTGCCAGTCGTTAGCATTATTGAAGACCATGATTTGTGGGTCAGCTTAAATGTCCGTGAAGACATGTACAGCTCTGTTTATAAAATGAAAAGCATTGAAGGTTTTATTCCTGCATTAAATCGTAAAGAAACCTTTAAAGTAAAAAATATTGATGCCGAAGGTGATTTTGCAACGATTAAAACCACGCGCCAAACTGGTGGTTATGACATCCGCAGCTTCAAATTCCATTTGGTGCCAGAGCAAAGCATTCCTGATTTAAAAGTCGGCATGAGTGTATTATTCAAAATAGAAGAGGCAAAATAACCGATGTTTGCTGTCATGCTTCGGGAATTACGCTATCTCAAACGCCATAAAGTAGATCTTTTTATGGCGGTGATCGCGCCTTTGCTGGTCATTCTGCTCTTTGGCAGCATGTTTTCAGCAGGTAAGGCCGAACATCTTCCTATTGTTGTGATTGACCAAGACCAAAGTGAAATGAGCCGTAAGGTGATTCGTAGCTTAAGCCTCAACCATACTTTGCAAGTAAAAACCATTACCGCCAGTCAGGATGAAGCAGAACGGCTCATCAACAAGACTGAAGCATGGGGATTTGTCATGATCCCCGAAGGTGCTGAACAACGTCTGGTCAAAGCCCAAGATGCGCAAATCAGTATTGCTTATAACCAATCTTTTTTTAGTATCGGTAATACCATTTCCTCCGCCATGCTCATCAGCACCCTAAACGGTATGGCCGAATATATGGGACAAAGCTACCTGTCCAACACGATCCCCTATCTGGACATGCCCACCCCGCATATTAAGATTTCTACTCTATATAACCCAAGCATGAGTTATGAGTTATTTCTTGAGCCATTTATGGTGCCAGCCGTTTTACACTTATTGCTCTGTTGCTGCGTGGCTTTTGCTATCGGGCAAGAGTTTAAGCGCAAAACAGTGGGTGAATGGGTCAGTTCCAAACAAGTCATTTCCAGCCTGCTTGGTAAGATCTTGCTCTATGTCTTTATTTTCTGTGCTTGGACTGGGTGCTGGATGTTCTGGTTAGCGCAAATCCGCGGTTACTTTATTGCAGGTTCACTCACGCTGATTTTAGCAGCACAATTTTTATTGTACTTTTCCTATGCCGTGATCAGCAGTACCGTGGTTCTTGCAACCCAGAATCTTCCAAAGACCTTTGGCTTTATCGCACTGTATGGTGGTTCTTCACCAAGTTTTTCAGGGATTACCCTACCCTTGAATAACGCGCCAGCATTTACCCAGTTCTGGTCAATGATTATTCCCTACACGCCTTATGCCAAGCTGCAAACCGAACAGTGGATTATTGGCAGTGATGTACATGTCTCAATGGTTCCTTTTGGCATTTTAGTGGTCTTCGCGGGCTTATTCTTTGCCTTGAGCGTGCGTCTGTTAAAGAAAAATACTCAGGAGCTATGTCCATGAAGTCATTTTTCAGCTATTACCTACAGACCTTTAAAAATATTTTTGCCAACAATTCGGTGTTTACCACCTTAATTGCGGCAACGCTACTTTATAGTTTTTTCTATCCGACCGCCTATAAGGCACAAACAGCGGAAGATATTCCGATTGTAATCGTGGATGAAGAACAAAGTATTTTGACCTCAAAAATCATTAGCCAAGCATCGAATAGTCCACATATCAAAATCACCACGGTGACGGATAATTTTCTGGAAGCGCAGCGCATGGTGCAGAACCAGCAAGCTGAAGGTATCTTGTTACTGCCTGAGAACCTCACCAATAGTTTGAAGCGAGGTGAAATGGGTGGGATTGGTCTCTATTTAAGTACGGCGTATTTCATCCGAACCAAAGAAGTTGGCGTCGGTTTAGCCAGCTCAATTGAATATACGCTGAAAGAGCATCTAGAAAAATTTGGCAATGCTTCCGCGTTTGAACCCGAACTTTCGATTCATCAGATTCCACTGTTCAACACGATGTCGGGTTATGGTAGTTATATCTTCCCTGCTGTCGCCAGTTTGATTATTCATCAAACGATTCTGCTTGGTCTTGCCATGCTGATCGCCAGTTATCGTGAACAAGGCTGGATAGCAAAACCTGTTGAATTCTGGGCAACATTTGCCACTATTTTCACGACAGGCTGCCTCAGCTGTCTGTATTTATTCGGCTTTACCTTCTGGCTATATGAATTTCCACACGGTGGAAACTTCTGGGGCATGTTGCTTGCCGTCCCAATCTATGTCAGCTGTGTGATTGGCTTAGGCATGCTAGTGGGTTCACTGGTGGATATGCCTGAACGGGTTGGGCACCTAATTGTCGTGACGTCTGTTCCATTATTCTTACTGACTGGAACAGCGTGGCCTCATGAAGCCATGCCACATTGGATGCAATGGTTTGCCTGGATATTTCCTTCAACTCATGGTGTGCAAATGTTTGTACAGCTCAATCAAATGGGTGTACCAACCTCTATTGTGGTACCAAAACTGATTTATCTGGCAACCGTAGCTGCAATTTTACTGGCAATCTCCTATTACCGTTTAGTGATGATGCAACCCATAAAAAAGGAAGCTAATTAGCTTCCTTTTTATTACCTCAATGATTACGCTTCAGGCGCATCATCTTTTGGCTCAGCAACAACTTCTTCAGAAGTCACTGTTTCAGCTTCGGTATTTTCAACTTCATCTATAGCATCTAACTCTTCGTCATCTTCTACAGCTTCAATTGAAACCACACCCACCAATGTCTCAGCATCGCTTAAGCGGATCAAACGAACACCTTGCGCGTTACGGCCTGTTGTTGCAACCTCAGCAGCACGCGTACGTACTAATGTACCGCCATCAGAAATCAACATGAGTTCTTTGGTTTCATCAATCGATACGGCACCCACAAGCTCACCATTACGCTCACTTGTCTTGATTGCAATTACACCCTTACCACCACGTTTCTTGGTCGGGAAGTCATCTACTGGCGTACGTTTACCATAACCATTGGCACATGCACACAGCACTTCACCCGTTTCAGGTACAACTACAAGCGAAACGATACGGCTGATTACATTTGAATCTGATGAATCATCATTGTCATCACTATCATCATTTTCAACGTCAGCATCTTCAGCTTCGATACTGTTGCTTGCAAAGCTGACTCGCATACCGCGTACACCTTTCGCAGTACGACCCATCGCACGAACATCAGTTTCAGCAAAACGGATTGCCTTACCTTCATTCGAGAACAACATGATCTGCTGGTTACCATCGGTAATCGCAACACCAATCAGGGTATCTTCTTCATTCAGCTCGATCGCACGTAAACCGTTTGAACGCACATTACTAAATTGTGCAAGTTCAACACGTTTTACCGTACCTGACCCAGTCGCCATAAATACGTAATGGTTCTCAGGGAACTCCGTCAACGGTAAAATAGCAGTCACAGTTTCATTCGCTTCCAGAGGAAGTAAATTGATAATTGGACGACCTTTTGCACCACGAGATGCTTGCGGTACTTCAAACACTCTCAAGCGATAAACTTTACCAACATTGGTAAAGCACAATACAGTTGCATGGTTCGATGCCACAATTAAATGCTGGATGATGTCATCATCTTTCATTGCAGTTGCAGACTTACCACGACCACCACGGCGTTGCGCTTGATAATCAGAAAGTGGTTGAGTTTTCGCATAACCTGTTTGAGACACAGTCAATACAACTTGCTCTTCAGGAATTAAATCTTCACGGCAGAAATCAACACCAGATTCCACAATCTCAGTACGACGACCATCACCGTATTGCTGCAAAATCAAAGCAAGTTCTTCACGAATCACATTCATCAATAAGTTGAAATCATTGAGAATTGCCGTTAATTCAGCAATTTGACCCAAAATTTCAGTATATTCAGCGTGTAACTTATCTTGTTCCAAGCCTGTTAAACGGTGTAAACGCAATTCTAAAATCGCAGCCACCTGAGTTGGTGACAAGCGATAGATATCACCAGACAAACCAAACGGACGTGCTGGATCTTCGCCTTCAATCTCGTCTGGACGAACTGAAATTGCACCTGCTTTTTCAAGTAAGGCAACAACACCACCACCAGCCCACTCGCCAGACTGTAAACGTTCACGCGCTTCAGCCGGGTTTGCAGATGTTTTGATGGTTTCGATAATTTCATCGATATTGGCTAATGCAACGGTCAAACCTTCCAAGATATGACCACGCTCACGTGCTTTACGCAGTTCGAACATGGTACGGCGAGTCACAACTTCTTGGCGGTGACGAATAAATGCCGCAATAATATCTTTCAGATTCATCAACTTCGGCTGGCCATTATCCAGACAGACCATGTTGATGCTGAACGAGTTTTGAAGCTGGGTATGCAAGAACAGGTTATTCACCGCAACTTCTGCATTTTCGCCACGTTTCAAGTCGATGGCGATACGCATACCTTCTTTATCAGACTCGTCACGAAGCTCTGAAATACCTTCCAGTTTCTTTTCTTTGACTAACTCGGCAATACGCTCAATGGTTTTTGCCTTGTTGACCTGATAAGGAATTTCAGTAAAGACGATCGTGGTACGACCTGTTTTCTGGTCTTCTTCTAAGTGATATTTACCACGAATATGCAAACGGCCTTTACCAGTACGGTAAGCATCTACAATGCCTGATTTACCGTAAATAATACCGCCCGTAGGGAAATCTGGACCCGTAATGTGTTCCATCAATCCTTCTATAGAAATATTCGGATTATTGGCATAAGCAAGACACGCATTCACAACTTCTGTCATGTTGTGTGGCGCCATATTGGTCGCCATACCCACCGCAATACCTGTCGTACCGTTAATCAGAAGATTAGGAATACGTGTTGGCATCACCTGAGGAATACGCTCGGAACCGTCGTAGTTGTCTTCCCAATCAACAGTATCTTTTTCTAAGTCTGCCAAAATTTCATGGGTTAACTTTTGCATACGAACTTCGGTATAACGCATTGCAGCCGCGCTATCGCCATCGACCGAACCGAAGTTACCCTGACCATCCACCAGCATGTAACGCAAGCTAAAGTCCTGCGCCATACGAACGATTGTTTCATATACTGCGCTGTCACCATGCGGGTGATATTTACCGATCACATCCCCGACAACACGAGCAGACTTTTTGTATGCTTTGTTATAATCATTGCCCAATTCGTGCATCGCATATAACACGCGACGATGAACAGGTTTTAGACCGTCTCTCACATCTGGCAATGCACGAGATACGATTACGCTCATCGCGTAATCTAGATATGAATGCTTGAGTTCGTCCTCAATGGCAATCGGTCTGATTTCCGATACGCTCATGCATACTCCTTGTTTACAGGTAGAGAGTTGTACCTGCTTTTATGTCTTCAATCTTGCAAAAATTCAGCTCAAAGACTTGAACTAAAAATAAAAAATACAGCGAAAAATTATAGCATAAAGGACGAAATAACGGTAAGTTTAGAACCGCAAAAATAGCATTTTTTTACAATAAAAAGAATATATAAATGAATGACTTAAAATTACTAAAAACAGAAAAGCGCCGATAAAAATACTTTATGAAGCACTTTGGATAAAAAAACAGCAAAACCTGTTCCCAAAGTCGCTCCTTCGCCGCAATTCTGTAAAAGCCATAACCCCAATTAAACTGTTAAATAACGCTCAATTTTTTATTGATAAGGTTTAGGTGAGAGTTCTGCTTCCATTGCCAGCGTGAGCTTGTCTTGCTCAGTCACCCGATCCTGTCGCATAAAATAAAAAGCAGAAAAGAACAGCGCAAGAAGAAATGGATTTTCGTACAGCTCTTCCACAATATCCTGATTAGCATGATTACTGAGTAACAAGGTGTCAATAAAGCGATGATGCTCGATACTATCCGCCAGAAACAATGACAAAACCGCAATCAGTAAATACCAGAACGGCAACTTGACCTGTTGCCACTTATACTTGATTTCAGCTCTTAAATGAGGAGAAAACAGCATAAAAACCACAGGTGCAATTACAAAAATTGAAATGATTCGGAAATAGATATGAGGAACTTCTGGGAAAAAGTCACGCCCCCAACTAATGCTTCGCCCAAAGAACATCAACCACCACGCCATTGCCCATAGCCAGAACCATTTTTTCTGCTCAGTTAAAGTCTTTGGTTTGACATAGAACCATGTAAAGGGAACACAAGCCAATAACACAATGGCCTGCACTGCCTCTAAAAAATGAACATTCCATGTCAGCAGTACAGAACTCTCAGCAATGGCTAGAAATGCGGTGAGAAATAAAAGGGAGAATAGAACTAACACAACGCCATTTAAACGAAAATCAAACTTCATTATTCAACAAAAAAACCATCGAAAATGAAAGCTTAACAAAAGTGTACTAATGAGTACACTTTTAGCTTAATTGAAATTAACCATTAACAAAAAATTAAATTAATACGATTTAAATCAGTATGTTAAATTAGCAACAGTATCGTTGCATAAAGGAAACGCTCTGTCTCATAAGCTTAAACCTTCGATCTGCAAAGAAAAAATCAAAGCCAACCTTCACCGTTCTGGACGATATTGGGCTGGAATCCATTGATAGCCCTGCGTATTTTTACCGATATGACCAATTCCGGGAAATGCCACATGCGCAGCGCCGATCCACCAATGATTTTGATAAGCGTGCTCAAAGATATTTTTACGCACTGCGATGGCGCGTTTAACATCAGTATCTGGTTTATAGCTAGCTTCAGGATACGGAAATTGCACGGCCGCATAATGCACCACATCACCCAAGCCCAAAAACTTTTGTCCATTTTTTCCATCGATCAGATAAGAAGAATGACCTGCTGTATGACCCTGTGTGCTGATCAGTTCAACATTGGGCACATCAAAAGAGGCTTTGCTAAAGGCAATCAACTGCCCTGCTTGCTGATAAGGCTTTAATGCATCTCGGGTCATTTTAAACAAAGGTTTAAAGAAGTCACTGGCTTTTGCCTCATTCTGAGCAGACGTCCAGTAATCTACATCCGCTTTCGCTAAATAGACTTTGGCATTTGGATAAACCATTTTCCCATCCAGCGTAATTCCGCATAAATGATCAGGATGCGCATGGGTAATTAAAATCGTATCAATCTGCTCAGGTTGTAAGCCTGCCTTTTTTAAGTTTTCTGGAACATGACCCAGGCTTGGGCCAAAACATTTTGCAGTACCCGCATCAATTAAAATATTCTGTGTCGGCGTCTGTACTAAATAAGCCGAAAAATCGGTCATGATCTGATTATGTTCATCGACAGGTACAAAGTTCTCTGTAAATAACTGATTGGCTTTTGCGGATGAAATTCCCAGCAAATCACTACGAGGTAAGCCCAGCTCCCCATCAAACAGCGCTGTGACTTTCAAATTTCCAACAGGCTGTAAAAAATATCCCGCAACTTGCTTTACCTGAGGACTGGATTCAGCATGTGCTGCACCAGTACTGAACAGTAGCGCAATTAGAATGGGTTTTAATAATTTCACGTTCATCGCCTTGATATTAGATTGATCTAAATCTAACGCTGCTGAGTGATTAAAATCGCTCAATTATCTACGCGAAACGCTCAATTTAGATTATTCCAAGGATAAAACGGCGGGATCAACCTCATAACGCTGTATAAATCGCTCACGAAAGGTTGCAGCAGATTGATAACCTGACTTCGCCGCAATCGTTTTCATCGGCAGTTTACTTGAATAGAGCAACTCCAAGGCATGGGCTAGACGTGCATGGGTAATGATTTCTCTTAAAGAAGTTTGTTCATGACTCAATTTACGGCGCAATGTGGCGCTGCTTAAACCTAAACGGGTTTCAATTTCATTGGATTGCCATTGATGTTGAGGATGATCCAGCACCCACTGGTAAATCTGTTTTGACAGTTTTAGAGGAGGCACAATTAGCACATCTGCACAATGCTGCTGACATAACTGCACAAGGATGGCTGAAATCGATAAGCGAGCCTTAACGAGATCCTGCTCAAATAAAGCCTTTTGCCAAGCGAGAAGATGTGGGGCAAAATCCTCAATTGAAAACTGCAAGATTGCTTCTGTTTTATCGGTAATGGGCTTGGCCCAAATCATCTGTGCCGCATGAATCACTTCTTCACACATCGGCACCAGAATCGTCAAATATTCTCCTGTTTCCGGATCTGGAATATTGACGGTATCCGCAACAGTATCAGGCTTGATAATAAACAGATCACCCGCCCTGAGGTTAACCTGCTGGTTATACATTTTTAACTGTTGTTGCCCATGCAGAATCATCCCCATGTGCAATTGACTCACTTGAATATTCGATAGTCCATGCTGATTTTTCGCCCGAATACATAAGTAATCTCGCGCCATATCAGCAAGTGCCAATCTGACCAGCGAACGATGTAAATACTGTTCATCCATCGCAGCCGTAGAATCAATATTCATGATCAACCCAATAAAAAACGCCCTTGTGCAATTTATAGCACAAGGGCGTTTTCTTGAATAAGTGGCAGACTGTAAATTACAGTTTGCTTACCAATTCTGGAACAACAGTGTTCAAATCACCAACTAACCAGTAGTCAGCAACGCTGTTGATTGGCGCTTCTTCGTCTTTGTTGATCGCAACAATAACTTTAGAATCTTTCATACCTGCCAAGTGCTGAATCGCACCTGAGATACCAATCGCCATATAAAGATCAGGCGCAACGATTTTACCAGTTTGACCAACTTGGAAGTCGTTTGGTACGAAGCCAGCATCTACTGCAGCACGTGAAGCACCTTGAGCAGCACCAAGCTTATCAGCCAATGGATCAAGGACTTTGTGATAGTTCTCACCAGAACCTACACCACGACCACCAGAAACAACGATACGTGCAGCAGTTAACTCTGGACGATCAAGTTTCACGATTTCTTCGTTTACAAAGGTAGAAATACCAGCGTCTTTTGCTTCAGCAACAGCTTCAACCGCAGCAGAACCGCCTTCAGCAGCAACTGCATCAAATGCTGTACCACGAACTGTACCAACGATGATTGCTTCATCAGATTGAACAGTTGCAATCGCGTTACCCGCATAGATAGGACGCTTGAATGTATTTGCAGATTCAACAGCAATGATGTCTGAAATCATGCTTACGTCAAGAAGTGCAGCAACGCGTGGAAGAATATTCTTACCCGTTGTGGTTGAAGCAGCTAATACGTATTTGTAGCCGCCTTTCGCGATGTCAGCAACTAAGCCAGCAACGTTTTCAGCCAATTGGTTTGCATAAGCAGCATTGTCAGCAAGTAATACTTTGCTCACGCCAGCAACTTTAGCAGCAGCGTCTGCAACTGCTTGAGCGCCAGAACCAGCAACTAATACAGTAATATCACCACCGATTTTTTGAGCTGCCGCAACAACGTTTAAAGTTGCACCGTTAAGTGTCTGGTTGTTGTGATCAGCGATAACTAAAATACTCATGATTTTATCCTTCTGTATTAGATCACTTTCGCTTCGTTTTTCAATTTTTCAACAAGCTCGTCTACAGACTTCACTTGTACGCCAGCTTTACGTTCAGCAGGAGCTTCAACTTTAATTGTTTTAAGCTTAGTACCTGTTGCAACGCCATAATCAGCAGGTGATTTAGTATCAAGTGGCTTTTTACGCGCTTTCATGATGTTTGGAAGAGCAGCATAACGTGGCTCATTCAAACGTAAGTCAGTTGTGATGATTGCAGGAAGTGCAAGCTCAACAGTTTGTAAACCACCGTCGATTTCACGAGTTACCTGAACTTTACCACCGTCAACTTTAACTTCAGATGCGAAAGTACCTTGACCTGCACCAAGTAAAGCACCAAGCATCTGACCTACTTGGTTAGAGTCGTCATCAATTGCTTGTTTACCAAGAAGAATAAGTTCTGGTCTTTCAGCATCAACTACGCCTTTCAAGATTTTAGCAACTTCAAGAGCGCCAACTTCATCAGCAGTTTCAACTAAAATACCACGGTCAGCACCTAGAGCCATTGCAGAACGAATTTGTTCTTGAGCTTCTTTAGCACCCACTGAAACAACAACGATTTCAGAAACTGTTCCTTTTTCTTTTAAGCGAACCGCTTCTTCCACTGCGATTTCACAGAATGGGTTGATTGACATCTTAACGTTGGTAAGGTCAACCCCACTATTGTCCGGCTTAACACGAACTTTAACGTTGGCATCAACCACACGTTTTACAGCGACAAGAGCCTTCATGTAATCCTCGGCTGTTCTAAGCAAGTAAATGTAATGAAGAGTATTCTAACTCTTCGATTGAAACTTTTTAGGTGCCCTATCTTGCAATGTATTTGGCATTTCGGTCAAGTCACAATTTCCGCTACAGCCATAAAAAAGATGAAACGCTCAGTTCACAAAATGAAAATAATGATTCATTCTATTTATTTAGCTCATCAAAATGATGAATATTAAACTTTGATTTTTTTAATATTTTATAAAATTCAATGATCTAAACCAGCATTTTTTATCACGTTTGAAATGATCTGTAACGGTTCATTTCCTGCAAACTTACCCACCTTTTCACTTTCGAGAAAACTTGGCAATTAAGTAATAACATCAATTCAACAAATGTACGGAATAAACTGGAAAAGTAGACGACGATTAATCGCTCAAATTTGCAACATAATATATCAGGATTTAGCTTTTTTGCGCCCGAGGATGTGTTTGATCGTACACTTTTGCCAATTGTTCAAAGTCGACATGGGTATAGATCTGCGTGGTGGAAAGATTGCTATGTCCCAACATTTCCTGCACAGAACGTAAATCACCACTGGCAGAAAGCATATGACTGGCAAAACAATGACGTAATAAATGTGGATGCAGGTCGACATTGACACCCGCTCGTTGCGCTTGCAGCTTGACCCGATTTTCAATTTGACGCGGTGTTAAGGCATTGCCACGTTGCGAGATAAAAACCGATGAATCTGCATTAAAGTCACCTTGCCAGATCCGATAGACTTTCAACCATTCAACCAGACTATCTTTGGCTTTGCTTCCAAAGGGAACAATTCGGGTTTTATTCCCTTTACCTGTGATGCGTAATAGCTGCCGATTGAAATCAATATCCTTAATGGTTAAGCCTTGCAATTCAGCCAGACGCAAACCACTGGAATATAATAGTTCCAGCATTGCTTTATCGCGTAGCCACAATTGCTGCTCAATCGGTTTTTCAGGGGGCGCCTGATCTAGAATTTGATGAACCGTCTCAATATCGATCATCCCCGGTAAAGGTCGCGGTTGACGCTTTAATTTAAAATCTTCGGATGGATTCTGCTCCAGATATTGCCCTTGCTCTGCCCACTTCATAAATTGGCGAATAGATGTCAAATGCCGCTGTAAACTGCTAGAACTCAATTGATCCCGCTCAACACGGGCAGCCAGATACTCTCTCAAATCCGATGCTTCAATATCTTGTAATTGTAATTGTTTTTGTTCGCAGAAATGAAAGAAATCAGTTAAGTCACGTTGATAGGCCGAAATGGTATGTTCCGACTGATTTTGAATCATACGTTCTTTTAACCACATGGACAGTAGTTTTGCAGGGGTTTCCAAATGACTCTCCATGCTGATAAATAAAGCTGAGTACAGTCTAGCAAATTTTTTCCTCTATTCATCCTCAACCTTCTCGAACAATCGATTGCGCTGTACTACAATCATTTTCAAGTTCTAAATGGTGCTTGATCAATGACAACCATGCTTATTCCCTATCTTGTTGCAATTACCTTGCTTACACTGACGCCAGGTTTAGATACAACACTGATTATCCGTACTGCAACACTTGAAGGTAAAGCCAAAGCCTTTCAGGCAGCCTTGGGTATTAATCTGGGTTGTATTGCTTGGGGAATCATAGTGGCTTGTGGCTTAGGTGCCTTATTGATAACCTCAGATATCGCCTTTAATCTTTTAAAATGGATGGGCGCAATCTATCTGACGTGGTTAGGTTTAAATCTGCTGTTAAAACCTCGTACCCAACTTGCCGATATCAATGAAACAACCGTAACGCAGAACTGGTTCATCAAAGGCTTCTGGGGCAATTTGCTCAATCCTAAAGTTGGTATTTTTTATATTTCCTTCTTACCCCAATTTATCCCGCAGTCCTCATCTCCAATCATCTGGACCATGGGCTTGGTGATGATTCATGTGGTGATTGGACTGATCTGGTCAATTTTCCTGATCGCTGCAATGCAATCCATTTCAGCTTATCTAAAACGACCAAAATTCATTAAATATATGGATCGTATCACTGGCAGTATTTTTATCCTGTTTGCACTCAAGCTGGCATTCAGCAAACGATAAAGTATAAAAAAGCGCGTTGATTAAAACGCGCTTAGCAACATACTCACTACGTTTATAGAGATCTGTCTAGATAGTCTTTTATTTGTATGGCAACTTCTTCAGCATATTTCTCTGCAAGTTGATGATCACCACCGTCAACAATATAGAGTTTAGATTTTTGAAAAATCTGATTTAAATATTGTCCAACCTCAATGGGACTAATCGGATCTTGATCACCCCAGATTAATAAAGTATCCACCTCAATATCGAATAAAGATTGCTCATAATCAACTTTCGTTGTTGTAAACCAATCAGGATATTCGACATATTCCTGTCGATAAAATTGGCGCCAGTCTTGGACTTCAAATCGGTCTAAATTAATTCCACCCGAAGTTGCGATCAATATCAAACCTTTAACCAATTCTGTTTTTTGTAAAGCTGCTGCAATCGCAAAAATCCCACCCATTGATTGTGCAATCAAGATAGAAGGATGCTGAATCTGTTCAAGGACATACTCTGTCAAATCATTAAAATTATTGATATTTGCAACAGGTGTTACACCATGAAAACCAGGGTAAGTAAGGACTTGTTTAGTATAAGTTTCAGGAAGTTGAACAATGAGAGGATCCCAAAATTGAGTATTTCCAGACGCGCCTGGAAGAAAAACTAAATTATTCATTATTATCCTATTAAATTATATTTTTCTTTTTACAAGTAAACACTCCAACAGTTAGGAGTGTTTACTATTTTCAACGTTAGCCTTGGAAATATCTTAAATCCAGACGGGCATCATAGACATGCGTGGTTGGGCCTGTCATCCACACTACATCACCTTCACGCCAAGCAATGTGTAATTTACCGCCAGCAAGTTGAACTTCAACTTCATTGGCAAGTAAGCCACGGCGCATACCACTCACCGCAGCAGCGCAAGCACCTGTGCCACAAGCTAAAGTCTCGCCAACGCCACGTTCATACACACGTAAACGAATATGCTTTTCATCAAGGATCTGCATAAACCCAGCATTGACACGTGCAGGGAAACGCGAATGAGATTCCACTTGTGGGCCCATACGCTCTACATCTGCTGTTAATACATCAGGAACAATGGTCACCGCATGCGGATTTCCCATGTTCACCACATCAATATTAATACTTTGATTGTCTGCCAATGCAAGCGCATATAAGCCTTCAATATCTTCATGCTCTTGTGTCACAAACGGAATTTCTTCTGGAAGAAACTTCGGTTGCCCCATATTCACGCGTACCCAACCGTTAGCTCCCAATTCTGGTTCAACAATCCCCGCTTTGGTTTGCACACGGATTTTGGTTTTAGTGGTCAGTTGACGCTCATGTACAAAACGGGCAAAACAACGCACACCATTACCGCACTGCTCTACTTCAGAGCCATCGGCATTGAAAATTCGATATTTAAAATCAACATCAGGTAAATCTGGTGGTTCAACGATCAATAGCTGATCAAAACCCACCCCAAAATGACGATCTGCCAAACGCTGAATCGTGACCGTATCTAAATAAGCTCGCTGGGTAACGAGGTCAACGACCATAAAATCATTGCCCAAACCATGCATTTTGGTAAATTCTAAATACATCTCTACTTATTCCTCAGGCAATAAACGCTCTTTTTCCCAGAGTGATTCTATGGTTTCACGCTCACGAATTAAATAGGCTTGATCATCACTGACCATAACTTCGGCAGCTCGGCCACGGGTATTATAGTTAGAGCTCATTACAAAACCGTATGCACCTGCACCCAGCACCGCCAGCACATCATTTTCCTGAAGTGCCAAGTCACGCTCTTTACCGAGGAAATCACCAGTTTCACAGATCGCACCGACCAAATCCCATGTTTTCACTTCAACATCAGCACTTGGATTTACCGATTGAATATCCATCCATGCTTCATACAGCGCAGGACGAATTAAGTCATTCATTGCCGCATCAATAATGGCAAAGTTACGATGGTTGGTCGGCTTTAATAGATCAACTTTCGTTAATAATGCGCCTGCATTAGCAGAAATACTACGGCCTGGTTCCATATACACTTTCAAACCAAGCTTCTCTAAAGCAGGACGCATCGCATTGGCATATTCTTCAACACTTGGCGGCGTTTCATCTTTATAACGCACGCCCAAACCACCACCGATATCAATATGTTTGAGGTTAATCCCCAGACTTTTCAACTGCTCAATCATTAAAATGACACGATCAAGCGCATCGACAAAGGGCTTGGTTTCCGTCAACTGTGAACCAATATGGCAATCGATCCCAATAATCTCGAGATTCGGCAATGACGCTGCATATTGATAAGTTTCATTCACCGTATCGCTTGGAATACCAAACTTATTTTCTTTCAAGCCAGTTGAGATATAAGGATGCGTATTGGCATCAACATCAGGATTTACACGTAAAGAAATCGGTGCTTTTTTTCCTAATTTTGCTGCCACTTTCTGAATACGATCCAACTCGGCATGTGACTCCACATTGAAACAGGCAATGCCAACATTTAAGGCTTTTTCGATATCTGCTTCAGATTTACCCAAACCAGAGAATACGATTTTTGAAGGCTCACCACCGGCTGCCAGTACACGCGCCAATTCGCCACCTGTAACGATGTCAAAGCCTGCACCTACTTTTGCCAATACATTAAGAACAGCCAGATTTGAGTTTGACTTCACCGCAAAACAGATTTGATGATCAATAAAATCAAAAGCACGATGCATATCCAAATAATGCTTTTCAAAAGTTGCTTTTGAATAAACATATAAAGGCGTGCCATATTGCTGTGCGAGCTGATCGAGTGAACATTGCTCAGCATGCAATACTCCATTAATGCGAGTGAAACTCATGAAGATGTCCTTATTTACAAACTTAAGGTGAGATGGTTTGTTATTGCGTCGTGGATGATGTTGCCTGACTTGCCTCTTCGACTTCATCTTTGCTTACAACAGATGAAGTTTTAGCCTGAGATGCTTCATTTTTATAAAGCAAATATTTTGCGCGTTTGTCTTGGTTTGGATCAGATGGCAAATGCAATTCACCCGTCTGGCCACAGGCAGTTAAAACAACACTGCTTAATAATAAACTGATAGAACAAATGGCTTTAAGCATCTGAGCACCTAACTTTTACAATTCGGAGCAGTATAGCGTGATCATTTGATTGGCTAAAGTCTAAACTTGAATGAATCAGGTAATAACCATAAAAAAACGCCGACTTTAAGGTCGACGTTTTGAGTATTCAGTCCAGTGCATGCTTATTTTTTCTTATAGAAGAAATAACCAATTGCCAGAATGACAAACCAGATTGGGCTCACTTTGAGTGATTCTAAAGTGGTCTCATCCAATGCAAGGAAGTAGATCGTTGCAAGGAAGAATAAAATCACGACCCAGCATGTGAACACGCCACCAGGAAGTTTAAAGCTTGATTGTGCATGCAACTCTGGACGATTTTTGCGGTAGTTAATATAACTCCACATAATAATGATCCATACACAGATGAACAGAATCGTTGAGAGCGTTGTTGCAAGCGTAAATGCTGTTACTTCATCGTTCGTTCCTGTCTGTAATTTATAAACAAACTGTACGAATGCACCGATAAAGATACAGATTGACGAGAAAATCAATGCTTTTGAAGGAACAGCAGATTTAGACAGTTTTCCAAACAACTTCGGTGCCTGTTGATCTGTAGATAGACCAAACAACATACGGCTCGTCGAGAACACACCACTGTTCATGGATGACATCACCGAAGATAACACCACCAGGTTCATGATAATCGCAGCTGATGCAATACCCGCTTGAGAGAAGATGTTGACGAATGGGCTGACTTTAGGATTGATCTGATCCCAAGGGGTTACACACATCACCACAAATAATGCCAATACATAGAAAATGATGATACGGATTGGAATCGAGTTAATTGCTTTTGGCAAGTTACGTTTAGGATCCTGAGTTTCAGCAGCGGTAGTACCCACCAATTCCACACCAACAAAGGCGAAAATGGCAATCTGGAAACCAGCTAAAAAGCCATCAAGACCTTTCGGGAACATCCCACCATGTGTCCAGAGATTCGAAACGCTGGCAACTGTCCCAGAAGCATTGGTAAACCCAGTAAAGATCATCCAAAGACCGACTGCGATCAAGACAATAATCGCTGTGATCTTCACCATCGCAAACCAGAACTCCATTTCACCGAATAATTTTACGGTGACCAAGTTCAGGCCCAAGACAAACATAATCGCGACAGTACTAATCAGCAAACCACCTAATGGCGTGAACGACTCCCCACCATTAAAGAATTCCAGATAGTAAATAATGGCGGATAAATCTGCGATACCAATCGTGACCCAACAAAGCCAGTAAGTCCAACCGACAAAATAACCTGCCCACGGGCCAATTAAATCCGTCGATAAATCGATAAAAGATTTGTAGTTCAGGTTAGATAGTAACAGTTCCCCTAATGCACGCATTACGAAAAACACCATCAAACCAATGGTCATATAAATAAACAGAATAGATGGTCCAGCTAAACTAATCGTTTTACCCGACCCCATGAACAGCCCTGTTCCGATTGCACCGCCAATCGCAATCAACTGTAGATGTCGATTAGATAGACTACGGTGAAGTCCGCTTTGCTCAGCAGCCTCACTCAGATTTTGATTCGACATTTTGCAAAAACTCTCCAGTGTTTTTAGTTCATTAACCAAAGTCCGCTCTCAATAACGATTCGTACTATTTTCGGTATCTTTTCTCGTTATCTATAATTTGGCTGACTTTAGCTAAGCAATTTTTTACCTGTATTTGTCAAGTTAAATACAATTGAATTCGATCATACGCACAAGGCCAAAACAATACAATGAACTTGTGAGGGCAACTTGCTCATCTCGAAAACAACGGTGCATAAAAAGAAGCGGCTATAGCGGCCACTTCTTTTATAAGAGAAAAATATTAATTTATATATCAATCATTAGATGATGACTTCTGTTGATTTTTGAGACGCTCTTCCCAAAATGTCGCATTGCGGATGCCCAACTTAACTGGATCAAATATGAACTCCTTAACTCCAGCTTTTTGTTGTTCTTCATAATCTTTCAGTGCTTTGATGGTTGGCTTCCAGATAAAATAAGTGACGATAATACCAATGATATTGATCCATGCCATCAAGCCAACGCCAAGATCACCAATGCCCCAGATATAACCTGTCGCACTGACCACGCCATAAGCCACAGAAATCATAATGAAGCATTTGGTGATAAATAATAATGACGGTGTCTTGGTGATATAGCTCAAATAGGTAATGTTGGTTTCAGCAATATAGTAATATGCCACGATGGTCGTAAAAGCGAAGAAAAACACAGCTAAAGCCACAAAAATCTGCCCAAAGCCGCCAAAGACCGTACTCACTGCCATTTGTGTAAAGGCTGGTGAACCAATTTCAGTAGCTGGTGCAACATTCTGCACAATAAACTGGCCTGCCTCTAGAGTGCCTTGTACGTTATACGTGCCTGTAATTAAAATCATAAAAGCAGTGGCAGAACACACGAATAAGGTATCTACATAAATCGAAAATGATTGCACAAAACCTTGCTGTGCAGGGTGCTGAACTTCTGCCGCTGCTGCTGCGTGTGGCCCTGTACCCTGTCCTGCCTCATTGGAATAAATACCACGTTTCACGCCCCAGCCAATCGCGGCACCTACACCCGCCATTGGAGAAAAAGCATCTTCGAAAATCAGTTTAATGACACCTGGTAATTCTTGAATATTCATCGCGACAATAATGACAGCCATCAGGATATAACCTGCTGCCATAAAAGGTACGACCAACTCGGCAAAACGAGCAATCCGCTTAATGCCTCCAAAAATAATGATCGCCAATAAGGTTACGATCACAACCAGTGCCAATAACTTATATGCGCCGACATTACCAAATACGATCGCGCCTTCACCCGTAACCTGAGTAAAAGCATTCCCGACTGCATTGGCCTGAATCCCCGGTAAAAACAGACCGCAGGAAATAATCGCTGCAACAGCAAACAAAATCCCTAACCAGCGCTGTCCAAGCCCTCGGTCAAAATAAAAAGCGGGCCCACCTCGATATTCACCCTGATATTCCACCTTGTAGATTTGACCGAGTGTTGATTCGACATAAGCGGTACTTGCACCTAGAAATGCGACCAACCACATCCAGAAGACGGCACCTGGCCCACCAAATCCGATTGCAGCCGCCACACCTGCAATATTACCAACACCGACACGCCCAGATAAAGAAACAGATAAGGCTTGGAATGATGAAATCCCTTGCGCTGAAGATGAACCATGAATTAACAGCCTTGCCATTTCCTTAATTTGGCGCACCTGTACAAATCGAGTCAAAATAGAAAAAAATAAACCTGCACCTAAACACAAATAGATTAGGGCTTTACTCCAGATAATACTATTTGCCCAATCCACAATTTCTGCTGCACTCATAAATATCAACCTTTATGATTTATTTAAAAAGTAGCGACTGCTAAATTTTCATTTATTTAAATATGAGCAATATCTATGCCATGCCTTTCACAAGACAAAGGCAATCGATATGCCTAAACGCTTCAAGGGAAAAAGTGAATTGAACAAAAAAACAAGTTGCTAAAAACACATCGTCTATAGCTTGTAAAAGTTGTATATCATGTTATTTTCCTGAGCAGTTCCCTTTTACCCATGAGTGACGAAACTGTGCTGTCTCCTTTTTTATCCATGAATAGAGTACTCAGCATCTTGATTAAATTTTCGTCCTAACTCTTTTTAACCAATCTAAAGAATTTTTTCAATTTTATCTTATGGCAAAAATTAAAACGGTTTATCGCTGCGAACAGTGTGGTGCGGATCACCCCAAATGGGCTGGTCAATGTTCTGAATGTGGAGAATGGAACAGTCTGTTAGAAGTTCGTGTCGAACCTGTCGTTACCCATCGTAGTCAACCTAAAATGGGCGGCGGTTATGCGGGACAAGTAGCAAACCTTACCACCCTCAACCAGATCTCGGTTACACACGAAACTCGCCTGCAAACTGGTATTAGTGAGTTTGATCGCGTATTGGGTGGTGGCTTGGTCACAGGCTCAGTCGTATTGATTGGTGGTGACCCAGGTATTGGTAAGTCAACCATCCTGTTGCAGACCGCAACGCATATGGCCAGTAAAAAAAGTTCTGCCCTCTATGTCACGGGCGAGGAATCATTGTCTCAAGTGGCCTTACGTGCACAACGTCTTGATTTACCCACTGATTCTCTCAAAGTCATGGCTGAGACCTGTGTCGAACGGATTTGTGAAGTACTGGCACAAGAACGCCCTGCTGTTGCAATTCTGGATTCGATTCAGACGCTGTATACCGAAACCTTACAGTCGGCCCCAGGCGGCGTGTCGCAAATTCGTGAATCTGCAGCTTTACTGACACGTTTTGCGAAAAATAGCGGCACTGCCTTATTTCTTGTTGGTCATGTCACCAAAGAAGGTGCGCTTGCTGGCCCACGTGTTTTAGAACATATGGTCGATTGTGTGCTCTATTTTGAAGGTCAATCCGACTCGCGTTACCGTATGATTCGTGCAGTCAAGAACCGTTTTGGTGCAGTCAATGAACTGGGCGTATTCGGCATGACTGATAAAGGCTTACGTGAAGTAGCCAATCCATCCGCAATTTTCCTGAGCCGTTATGATGAAGCCATTCCGGGTTCAATCGTGATGATTAGCCGTGAAGGTACTCGCCCACTTCTTGTTGAAGTTCAAGCTTTGGTCGATGATGCACATGGGCAGCCGCGTCGAGTTGCACTGGGTCTCGAACAGAACCGCTTAAATATGCTACTTGCTGTCATGCACAGACACGGTGGTGTGCAAACTTCTGGGCAAGATGTTTATGTCAATGTGGTGGGTGGTTTGAAAATTACCGAGACTGGTTCTGACTTGGCAGTCTTACTGGCCTGTGCTTCCAGTTTACGCGGCAAAGCATTACCACAGCAGCTTGCAGTATTTGGTGAGGTCGGTTTATCGGGTGAAATTCGTCCTGTACCCAATGGTCAGGAACGCTTAAAAGAAGCTGCAAAACATGGCTTTAAGTATGTGATTTTACCAAGAGGCAATGCGCCACAAAAATCAATTGATGGGGTACAAATCATTGCTGTTGCACGTTTGCATGAGGCCTTAACCGAAGCAATGCAGCTCAGCGATGAACTATGATCAGCGTCTGACATAAAAAAACATACTTTTCTAGTTGAAATTCTATGTAAATACCTTCATAAATACATTTACAAATTGAATTTAAATAGGAATTTTCGATGCAAGTACACCAGCGTGGCTTGATGGCAGCTCTTTTGATGGCAACTTTGGTCGCTGCACCGCTTGCAGAAGCAAAACGTGCGGGTGGCGGTAAAAGCCATGGTATGAGCAGATCTAGTTCATCTAGCCAATCTTATCAGCCGTCACGTCAAGCAGCTCCAGCGCCTCAACAACAAACTGCGCCTCAAAGATCAGGTCCAGGTGTGGGCTCTATGGTTGCTGCGGGTGTTGCAGGTGCAGCAGTCGGTGCTGTAGCTGCCAATGCATTGGCGGATGACAAACAACATAACCCAACAGCGACTGAGCAAGAAGCTGCTCAGCAAGCTCAACAGCAACAGGAAGAAAAAGGTGGTATTCCTGGCTGGATTTGGGTGCTTCTCGCTGCTGCAATCGCCTTCTTTGTGTTCCGCAGATTGGGCGCAAAAAAAAAATTAGCAACCAATAATCCTTACGCTCCAAACAATGGCGGTCAAAACAACTTTGGCCGTCAGGTTCCACCTCAAGCAGCGCCACGTCAATCAGCAGATAACACCAATATTTTTGGTCAATCTGTAGCTGGTGGTACTGCAGCTCCTCAAGCACCATTTGGTGGCGCGTCTATGAGCAGTGGCAATCAATTACCAGATGGTACTGAGCCTGCTGCATTCTTACGTATTGCACGTCAACGTTTTAACCATATTCAATCGGTAAACAGCGCAAGCAATGTCGAAGAAATCCGTCGTTATTTAACGCCTGAGCTTTATAGTTCAATGCATAGCGATATCATGGCAAACCAAGATCAAGACGTTGCTGAATTTAGCAATCTCAATGCGATGGTTGTCGAAAGCACAACTGAAAATGGTCAATATGTCGTGAGCGTACGCTTTACGGGTACAGTAAGTGAAGATCTAAACAGCTTGCCACAACCTTTTGCTGAAATCTGGCATTTTGTAAAACCTGCTGGTTCACAACAAGATTGGGTTGTTGCAGGTATTCAACAAGCTTAATCGTCTTGTGAAATGAAAAAAGAGCTATTTCGATAGCTCTTTTTTTATGGGCTTTATTTTTACCAAAGCTAAAAAAAGCCATTCTCTATAGAGAATGGCGGAGTGTAAAACAACAAAAATAGTGTTCTTATGAATAACAAACAGCACAACCTAGCACGGTCTGTCTATTGATACTAACGGATAAGATCTTTAAAAAATATTCCTCATTTGGGGAAGAAAGCCCTTTTATTAGAAGCATTTTAAATCACGCCTAGACCATCTCTATCGTAGTGATATTTTTAGTGCGCCAATTATCCCCCTAAAATCGCTTCTACGCCTGTTAAACCAGTTGATGCTACTCAACAATACGCTTTAAGATTAATCTCTCTGCGGGCCTTAAAACCCACTCAAATCTATAGCCTCTACCCACACCATCAATCAATACACATAAAAAAAGGCTTTGCCGAAGCAAAGCCTTAAATTTCATTCTAATCTAATGATTCAGCATCATTAGACAAACTGTAAGAATAACCAGTATAAACCACCAGACAATGCAATCGTTGCTGGTAAAGTGAAGACCCATGCAGAAAGAATGGTTTTCACGGTATTGAAGTTTAAACCGGACTTATTCGCGACCATGGTACCCGCTACCGCACTGTTTAAAACGTGAGTAGTAGACACTGGCATACCAAGACCATCAGCTGCAGCAATGGTACTCATTGCCACTAGCTCGGCAGACATGCCCTGACCGTAAGTCATATGGTTCTTACCAATACGTTCACCCACAGTCACAACAATACGTTTCCAGCCCACCATCGTCCCTAGACCAAGTGCAAGTGCTACTGCAACTTTAACCCAGTTCGGAATGTACTGAAGGAATGAGTCCAGACTATTACGATATTCTTTTACAACTTTCGCCTGATCTTGATCCATTGCTGGTAAAGCTTCAGCTTTGTCTAAACGTTTGAATGTTGTCGTACTCAAATACATGTCATTACGGATTTCACTGACTGCCGCTTCTGGAATCAATTTAAGATCACCATAGCCCGCAACACGTGTACCGATATGTGATGTCATGCTTGCAAGTGCAGGAACAACTTCAGCGGTTTGCTCTTTGGTCTGGATATATTTGGTTAATACATCACGTGCTTTTTCATCTGTCAGTTCGTTTTGATTAACATTCAAAACCACAGCAGTTTGGGCAGAAAGCTGCTCAAAAGACTGTAAATGTTGTGCATCCAGATTTTTGTTCAATGAGTAAGCCAATGGAACCAAACCGATTAAGATCAACATGATTAAGCCCATGCCTTTTTGACCATCGTTTGAACCATGTGCAAAACTTACACCTGTACAAGTAAAAATCAGGATCGCACGAATTAGTGGTGGTGGTGGCTTATTGCCTTCTGGTGGCTGAAACAGCTCCATTTGGCGTTTAAAGACTTTCTTCACCAACAAGAATAGAACGGCTGCAAACGCAAAACCAATCAATGGCGAGAACAGTAAAGCCTTACCAACCTTAATCACCTGATCAATATCGATGCCACTACTGGTCGCACCAGCAGACGCATTCAAGATATGATTCATGATGCCCACACCTAAAATCGAACCGATTAAAGTGTGTGAACTTGATGCAGGAATTCCTAAGAACCACGTGCCTAGATTCCAGAGAATCGCCGCGATTAACAATGCAAAAACCATCGCGAAGCCAGCGCCGCTGCCGACATTCATGATCATTTCTACAGGAAGTAATGCAATAATACCGTATGCAACCGCACCGCTCGCAACCATAACCCCAAGGAAGTTACAGAAGCCAGCCCACATGACTGCTGCTGGCGCAGGTAATGCATTGGTATAAATAACCGTCGCTACAGCATTTGCCGTATCGTGAAAACCATTTACAAATTCAAAGCCTAAAGCGATGAAAAGTGCCGTCGATAAAAGAATAACTGAATATAAACTTAACGGCGGTACATGTGCCAGATCAGCACTTAACTGAAAACCGATATAGATAAGTGTTGCAACAATAATTGTCAAAAACACCGGCATAAAAAATTTCGGTGTTGGTACATGTACATTCGTCGATTTTGCCTGAGAACTGGCAAGCGGTGAATCCGAAACAGGAGGAAGATTAGAATTCATGTAGACGGTGAGAGGATAATAAAATCCTCTGTATTGTTTAATTAAATTATGACAATTATATGACAAAGGACTGTCACATAAAGCCAAAATTTCATATTTTTACCCTGTTTTTTTGTGTTTTTTTACGATAATTTCACAACATTTTTAATTTTAATCAAGAAAAAACAATGTATTACAAACCTTAAAAGTACAACAAAACTGTTTGTCTGATTTTGCAACAAATGCTACGAAAGATGACATATTTTTGTCATATTTCGAATAAGTTGTTGGCTTTTTAAGCATTATTCCGTTCAATTATGACAACTTAATGAAGCTTTTATGACATTTTTCATGTGACCCCATAAATCATACTCTAGCTTGCTGAAAATAAGCGCATTAGCATCTCTTCTGTTACAATGCCCCTGCTTTTTATCTTCATCAGCTACTGGGGTTCCTTCATGTCCACGCTTGCCACCCTACAATCACTTCTTGCCCAACGTATCCTGATTATTGATGGTGCGATGGGAACGATGATTCAACGCCATAAATTAGAAGAAGAAGATTATCGTGGTGAACGTTTTGCAGATTGGGCATCAGACCTGAAAGGCAATAATGACCTATTGGTATTAACACAGCCGCAAATCATTCAAGGCATTCATGAAGCCTATCTCGATGCAGGCGCAGATATTATCGAAACCAACAGCTTTAACGGCACACGCGTTTCGATGTCAGACTATCACATGGAAGACCTCGTGCCAGAGATCAACCGTGAAGCAGCGCGTTTAGCTCGCGCCGCATGTGACAAGTATTCAACCCCAGATAAACCTCGTTTTGTTGCAGGTGTCCTTGGCCCAACATCGCGTACCTGTTCAATCTCGCCAAATGTCAACGATCCAGCATTCCGTAATATTACCTTTGATGAATTAAAAGAAAACTATATTGAGGCAGCGCATGCCCTGATCGAAGGTGGTGCAGACATTCTGTTGATCGAAACCGTATTCGATACCTTAAACTGTAAAGCAGCGATTTTTGCAGTGAAAGAAGTCTTCAAGCAAATCGGTCATGAACTGCCATTGATGATTTCGGGTACCATCACCGATGCATCAGGCCGTACTTTAACGGGTCAAACCGCAGAAGCGTTCTGGAACTCGGTTCGTCACGGTGATTTACTGTCGATTGGTTTTAACTGTGCCCTTGGTGCAGATGCAATGCGTCCACACATCAAAACCATTGCTGATGTTGCAGATACCTTTATTTCAGCCCATCCGAATGCGGGCTTGCCGAACGCCTTCGGTGAATATGATGAAACTCCAGAACAAACCGCAGCATTCATTAAAGAATTTGCTGAAAGCGGTTTGATCAACATTACTGGTGGTTGCTGTGGTACCACACCAGACCACATCCGTGCGATTTATAATGCAGTCAAAGACATTCAGCCACGCCAAGTGCCTGAAACCATTCCAGCTTGCCGTTTAAGTGGTTTAGAACCCTTTAATATTGATGAAAATTCCTTATTCGTGAATGTTGGTGAACGTACCAACGTGACGGGTTCAAAAAAGTTCCTACGTCTCATTCGTGAAGAAAACTTTGCCGAAGCTTTAGAAGTAGCTCAGCAACAAGTTGAAGCGGGTGCACAAATTATCGACATCAACATGGATGAAGGGATGCTCGATTCGCAAAATGCGATGGTGCATTTCTTAAACCTTGTCGCATCTGAACCTGATATCTCTCGCGTGCCGATCATGATTGACTCATCAAAATGGGAAATCATTGAAGCTGGCTTAAAGTGTGTACAAGGTAAACCTGTCGTCAACTCGATTTCCTTAAAAGAAGGCTATGACGAATTTGTCGAAAAAGCACGCCTGTGCCGCCAGTATGGTGCTGCGATTATTGTCATGGCTTTTGATGAAGCGGGTCAGGCAGACACCGCTGCACGTAAGCGTGAAATCTGTAAACGTTCTTATGATGTTTTAGTCAATGATGTCGGCTTCCCTGCTGAAGATATTATTTTTGACCCGAACGTGTTTGCCGTGGCAACAGGTATTGAAGAACACAACAACTATGGCGTCGACTTTATTGAGGCTACGGGCTGGATCAAACAGAACTTGCCACATGCCATGATTTCAGGCGGTGTATCGAACGTTTCATTCTCCTTCCGTGGTAATGAACCTGTCCGTGAAGCGATTCACTCAGTATTCCTATACCATGCCATCAAGCAAGGCATGACCATGGGGATCGTGAACGCTGGTCAAATGGCGATTTATGATGATATTCCAAAAGAACTGAAAGAAGCGGTTGAAGATGTTGTTCTGAACCAGAACCAAGGTGAATCAGGTCAAAACGCCACAGAGAAACTGCTTGAAGTGGCTGAAAAATACCGTGGTCATAGTGGCGCACAACGCGAAGCTGAGAACCTTGAATGGCGTAATGAATCTGTTGAAAAACGTCTTGAATATGCCTTAGTCAAAGGTATCACCACGTATATTGATGAAGATACCGAAGAAGCCCGTTTAAAGGCCAAGCGTCCACTTGATGTAATTGAAGGTGCATTGATGGATGGCATGAACGTGGTCGGTGACCTGTTCGGCTCAGGTAAAATGTTCCTGCCACAAGTAGTGAAATCTGCGCGTGTAATGAAACAAGCTGTCGCTTGGCTGAATCCGTACATCGAAGCTGAAAAAACAGGTAGCCAGTCTAAAGGTAAAGTGTTGATGGCAACTGTTAAGGGCGATGTACACGATATTGGTAAAAATATCGTTGGCGTGGTCTTGGGTTGTAATGGTTATGACATCGTTGACCTAGGCGTGATGGTACCTGCGGAAAAAATCCTGCAAACCGCGATTGATGAGAAATGTGACATTATCGGTTTGTCTGGTTTGATCACTCCATCTTTGGATGAAATGGTATTTGTTGCCAAAGAAATGCAACGTAAAGGCTTTGACATTCCACTGTTGATTGGTGGCGCAACCACATCGAAAGCACATACTGCGGTGAAGATTGATCCTCAGTATCAAAATGATGCGGTGATCTATGTGGCTGATGCTTCACGTGCAGTGGGTGTTGCAACCACCCTGCTCTCTAAAGAAATGCGTGGCAACTTTATTGCAGAACATCGTGCTGAATATGCCAAGATCCGTGAGCGTTTAGCTAACAAGCAACCAAAAGCAGCCAAACTCAGCTATGCGGAATCGATTGAAAATGGTTTCAAGGTGGATGACAACTATGTGCCACCAATTCCAAATACTTTAGGTACGCAAGTCATTACCAATTATCCATTGGCGACATTGGTTGAGTACTTTGACTGGACACCATTCTTTATCTCTTGGAGCTTGGCAGGTAAATTCCCGAAAATCCTGACAGATGAAGTGGTCGGTGAAGCAGCCACTGATTTATATAACCAAGCACAAGAGATGTTGAAAGACATTATCGAGAATAACTGTTTCGATGCACGTGCTGTATTTGGCCTATACCCTGCGCAACGTACCGGTGCGGATACAGTAAGCGTGTTTGATGAAGCGGGTCAAAAAGTTACACATACCTTTGAGCATATTCGTCAGCAATCCGACAAAGTCACAGGCAAACCGAATTTATCTTTAGCGGACTTTATTAGTACTTCTAAAGACAATACTGATTATCTTGGTGGTTTCACTGTATCGATCTTTGGTGCTGAAGAATTGGCAAATGAATATAAAGCCAAAGGTGATGATTACTCAGCCATTCTGGTTCAGTCTTTGGCAGACCGTTTTGCCGAAGCCTTCGCAGAACATTTGCATGAGCGTATCCGTAAAGAGTTCTGGGGCTATAAAGCCGATGAGACTTTGGGCAATGAAGAATTGATCAAAGAAAAGTATGTGGGTATTCGTCCTGCACCAGGTTACCCTGCTTGCCCAGAACATTCTGAAAAAGCGGTGTTATTTGACTGGTTAGGTTCGGAAGCGAAAATTGGTACTAAGTTGACTGAACACTTTGCGATGATGCCGCCTTCTTCTGTCAGTGGTTTCTATTATTCACATCCTGAAAGTGAATACTTTAATGTGGGCAAAATTTCTCAAGATCAGCTTGAGGATTATGCGAAACGTAAAGGCTGGACACTGGATGAAGCGAAGCGTTGGTTAGCGCCGAATTTAGATGATTCGATTGCTTAAGTTATAAAAAACCCTCTCCTTGAGAGGGTTCATTCATTCTAAATTAACTATAAATAATAAATTTAGACTGCTAACGTTCTCAGTTTTGCTTCAGCCAAATTCGCAGCAATCTTAATTAAGCCTAAATACTGAAGAAATAATTGTGAATCTGCAAAATAATTTGGATATGCTTCTTTAACCCCACCAAATGCATTAGTAGATACCAACGCAATCACCCAACTCTTATTAGTTAATAATAACTTCTCATATTCACCATAAAGTTTAGTAGCTTTCAAGTAATCTTCTTTCCTAAAGAACTCTGTATCGACACTACCTTTGATAGTATTTAGTCGTAGTAGTACATAGCCGTTTTTTTGTTTAACAACATCCTTTTCTACCTTATTTAGTAACACTCTATAGTCATTAAAGTTTTGTTCAATACTTTTACTAAACTGATTTGATTTTTCTAAGAAGTTCTTTATCTCTATACATTCCATATATAAGGCTTCAGATTTCAAGACAGCCTCTAAATACTCTCTAGTTATTAATTCCATATTACTTTTAGAAAAATTTTCATTTCTCTCAATTAATGAAAACTGATTTGAAACACGTTTAAAAAATACTAAAAAACCTTTTTCACCATCATCACTTTTTAAGTTCTGCCCAGTAAACAAGTCAATAATTTCTAAGCTAGTAGCCCAACTGTGTTGAAGCCTTGTTCTTAATTGAATTTCTATTTTTCTAGAATCCCCATACTGATTCAAGAATTTAGCAACCAAATGGATTCCTCGATAACCATTATCTTTAGGATTATTGATATAGTCATCAAACTTAATTAATTTTTTATCTTCATAGAAGCATACTTCATTCATTAGTATCTTTTGAATATTCTTTAGTTTAGAGTAATTAGAGACAACAACTCGAAGACCTCCGATATCTTGCATTCCAGTCAACTGCATAGCATTATTATTTTTTTTGTAAATATAACGCAATTTCTTTCTTATAGATTCAAAGCGCTTAAGCCTTTTAGCCAAAAAAGCATGCTTATCTATTTTAAAAATATATCTTAACAATAGTTGTTCAGCATGATTCAAGGGTAAAATATGCGCATTTCTCCAATAAGTTAAAACTTGAAGTACGTTTTCCAACTCCTCTTCATTTAAACTCTCTTTAAGTAAATCCATTCCAGCTTTTTTTACTTTTCCATTAGAAAATGGTTTTAACAATTTACCACCTATATAAAATATTGCTAACTTCTTTATTCCTCTTATTTTATACAAATCAAACACTTTGTGTGTAATTAAAAAAAATAAATTAAGCCCAAACCATGTTAGTGTAAAATTTTAAAAAAGTTAAGAATCAATTTCTACTGATAAAACTATAACCCTAAAATTTTCTTATCCCGAAAGCCTTAATCACAATAGCTTTTTAGCGTCAGTCATATTGCTCCTCAAATCACGTGATGGAAGTTTTAAGTTTTTATTATAAGGCTTCATCAATACCTACTGTTTAAAACAGACACTCAGCCTGATCTAAGCATCTCTAGCACAAAATATAAACTTGATTTAGAGCCTATACCATAAATATAGGCTCTCTACTCCTACAACTCTTTATGCTTCTCAATTAAATCTTCAAGATTCTGATAAACATGCAAGACCCGATCTTTATGCGTTCGCGCGTTATCCAAACGCTGCTCAGGATCAACCAAAAGTAAGCTATGACCATCATCAATTAAACGATCAATACCTTCCAGAAACATTCGTTTTCCGACATCATGAATGAGGGAAATCTGGGATAAATCAATCACGATGCTACTGTTATCGTCTGGCTCACATTGCAACGTCCGTAACAACATTTCCGCTTCAGTAAATTTCAAAACACCACGAAGCACATACACACTCAATGAAGCATCTTTACCAGTCCGATAATGACTCTGCACAATAGTTTGTGCAGACGGTGTGCCTTCCATCAAATGCAAGCCCATGTCACGCGAGAGTCTTTCCATGATATCGATGCCGCGTACACTATTGCCATGCTCATCGAGTCGAGGAGAAAAAGCCGCAATGCTGACCTGACCGGGTAACACACCCAAGATTCCACCAGCAACACCACTTTTAGCAGGAATGCCAACCGTCGTCAGCCAATCCCCCGCCGCATCGTACATACCGCAACTCATCATCACGCTCAAGACTTGGCGTACCACGGCACGATTCAATAAACGCTTTCCAGTTTTAGGATCGACCCCGCCATTGGCAAAAACACTTCCCATCCGTACCAGATCTTTAACCGTCACCAAGATCGCACACTGGCGAATATAACCATTCACAATATCAACAGGATCGGATTCCAAAATTCCCACGGTTCGCAACATATAACCAATCGAGAGATTACGGTAAGCAGTTTTCACTTCAGATTCATACACTGCATCATCAAATTGCAGTTCACGACCAGCCAGCTCGCTCATAAACTGACGTAAAATTTCTGCGCCAGATACATCTTCTTTCGGCGGGATCAATGAATGTGTAGTGATGGCCCCCGAATTAATCATCGGATTTTTAGGACGGCGATCTTTCCCCAGTGAAATTTCATTAAAGGCCTCACCCGAAGGTTCAACGCCGACTTTTTCTAATACCGCATCAATGCCAAGCTGTTGCAGTACATAGGCATACGTGAACGGTTTAGACATCGACTGAATGGTGAATTCAATTTCATCATCGCCAACAGAATAGATTTCACCATCAACAGTAGACAATGCCAGCGATAATCGGTTGGGATTGGCGTTGGCCAACTCAGGAATATAATCGGCGAGATTTCCTCTGTTATCAGTATCACAGGCATCGATCACATGTGCCAAATAATCAGGAAGAGGAGTTTTCATGGTCATCTAGCCTTTAAGCATTTCAAGTTTTATTCAGATAAATCTATAGTACAGAGTACCGATCATATAAAAATTATAGCTTTTGTAATGATTTAAGATCGCAATGCATGGCTGGAACTAAAACCAATTTGCCATTGGTTAGAGAAATTAATTCAATCTCTCAACAAATAGAATCCCATCCAGATGATCGACTTCATGCTGCACAATACGTGCAGGAAAGCCTTCGAAAGTAGTTTCAATGACTTCCCCTTGCAAGGTGTAATAACGGACTTTAATCGCTTGCGCCCGTTCAACCTGTCCACGTTCATTTGGCACACTGAGGCAGCCTTCTTCACCCAAACAGGTCGTTTGAGAAAATTCTAAAATCTCAGGATTGACCATCACCACCGCATCCATTTCAGGTGCATCGGGATAGCGTGGATTCGGTCGAGAGGCCACAATAATTAAGCGCTTTGAAATATAGACTTGTGGCGCTGCAATGCCGACGCCATTGCGCTCAAGCATGGTCGCATGCATGGCAGATGCCAGTTGCAATAACCATTCACTGTTAAATTCCCCGTTCGCGACCGCCGCCGCTTTAATTTTTAAAATTTCTTCACCACGTTGTGCTACAGGTAGAATTACACTCATCCCACGCCCTTATAATTGTTTTGACCAAATAGTGAAGAATATCGTATTGGATATTTTATCGAGTTACCATAATTTTCATTTAAGAATATTGTCATAATATATTTGCGAAAAAAATAACGACGGCAACCCTCAATGAATGCGACTCAACTGTTTCTAAGTGTCATCTTTAGCTCGATTGGCTTAGGCTATTTTCTATATGGGAAAAAACAGAAAATGACAGTGCCGTTGGTCTGTGGCTTGGTCTTGATGCTGTTCACCTATTTTATTGATAGCACGGCGATGATCAGCATTATTGGAATAATTCTTTCAATCCTTCCCTATTTCTTACGTTTCTAAAAACAAAAAACTCCCCAAATGGAGAGTTTTCTATGCATTGAAAATTAGAGATGTTTCTTTAATTCATCTGCAACAATTTCGATTTCAAGATTGCTGAATTTACGGATTTCACCTTCAGCATGCTTCTCTAACATACCGCCAATCAATGGCACTTTCACTTTAACCGTCCACGTTAAAGAGATATTCACTTTTTCGCTATCGCCTGTCACGCTACGCTCACCTTTCGCTTCCAAAGGCAGGTTTGCACCCAATTCAACCGTAGAGGTTAAGTTTTTCAAATGTGTGATGTCAGAACGTTTTAAGCGGAATGCATTTTTTAATAATTTTTTTGCCACCTCTGGAATATTCACATCCAGATTGTATTCACGGCGTAAGGTATAAATATCACCATTGACCGCAGATTCAATAATTTCCAGATTTTCCCCAGGAATACGTTTGCACACTGCTTCATGTAATGAAGTATCCGCCACCAGTCGTGAAAAGTCCTCAATTGAAACACCATGAATTGTTTCATTCACCGTAAATTGATGTGCCATTTTTAAATTTCCATTTCGTTTTATTAGGATTTCATCATTGTGCAAAAGTATAGCATTCTCATTTACATCTCAAAATCTGATCAGGCAAAAATGGATGACTGCTCGGATTAGTTATTTTTATTGTAATGATGACGCATGCCTAATTTGACCGTAACGCGTTCTGTTCGGCTGATATACAGATAGTGATCTCCATATTCAATCACCGCATAAAATTGTTCAGCACCATCATCCAGTCCAGTGGCTGACCATATCGTGCCTTGCGGAAACTCATCTAACCATGCCGCTTTATAAAAATCTGAAACCGAATCAAAATCCAGATACATGTCTGGATCAGCCATGATTTTGGCTGCCATCTGGTCAAATTTTTGTTGCTTAAAGGCATCTAGATTGAGTAACACAACACTTCCTTATTCATTTAAATAACGCTCAAATTTTCTCGTTGAATCTCAAGTTCATCTTAAGCTGAATTACAAAAATACAGTGATTTTGTTATCGCTCTATTTTGCGGGGGAATCCCCTGTTTTTCTAGATTATTTTCAGTTTTATCATCACTTTTCAAACGATGCTGATTTGCTCACCTAGACTCAATATGTTATCAACATCTTATGCTTTCATTTTTTATAACCATAAAGGAGTAATATAAGATGTCATATCAAAATATATTAGTACCTGTTGACGATTCTCCAATTTCCTATGCAGCGGTTGAGCATGCACTTTCTTTAGCAAAATTATCAGGAGCAAAGGTGACCATCCTCAGCGTGGTTGTGGTTGATCCTTTTGTTGGTGTTGATTTTTATCAATTTGCACCTGCGGTTACCGATTATTTTATGCAAGCCGAAGCGCATGCCAAAACTCAACTACAGGATATTTCCCAATCTTTTGTCCGTGATGGCATTGAGGTTAATACCAAAATTCATCATGGCTCAGCCAGTGAAGGCATTCTTTTCGTTGCCGATGAAGTCGGTGCAGACCTGATTGTGATGGGTTCACATGGACGTACTGGCGTGAAACGCCTATTGCTAGGGAGCGTAGCCCGTGCCGTTTTGACTGAATCGCATATTCCAGTGCTGATCATCAAACAATAAGCTGTAAAATTCCCAAAAAAACCTTGTGCCCTGTCACAAGGTTTTTTCTTGTCTGGATCAAAACCTTTTGACCGTTAATCCCCCCATCCCGAACATTTACAACCCTATTCGATGCTTTGAAAAGATGCTTCACTACCGGCATGGACATTGATTTTCTATTTTAAATATTGAGTGAAATCAATTTACTGCGAATAGAAAAAATGACCGTTAATAAAAAAATCAGCGCTAAAAATAAGACACGGTTTTCCAAGGATGATCAATATGAAACACAATCCAATTTTAATCGGCCTGTGTGCCCTCTTTGCCAGTACAGTGAATCATGCTGCTGCTCTGGATCAGTCAGGCCAATCCATTTTAGCTTTTCTGGAAAATGGCAATTATGTTGAAGTGAGTGCGACCGCGGTAGATCCAGATATTTCAGGGAAAATCCGTAATCGCCCAGAACTGGTCAATGATCCACAAAATCTGAACTCAGGCAATATGGGCAATAGCTTTCAATATTATGCCGCCGCGCTCAAGCTACAACTCACCGACCGAATCAGCTTTGGCCTGCTCTACGACCAGCCTTTTGGCGCAGACATTACTTATCCGATGCAGTCCAATAATACCTTTTCGGATAATGAATTTACCCAGCAAGGCACCTCAGTCAATGTCGACACCGAAAGCATCAGCATGATTTTTGGGGTTAGCCCATTTAGCAATTTTCAACTGTATGGTGGTGCTGTTTATCAATCTGTCAAAGGCGATGTGGCACTGCGGGGTAATTCTTATAGCGAAGCCTTTAATGGTTATGATGCCAAGTTTAAACAGGATCATGCTGTCGGCTGGCTGGCGGGTCTGAGTTATCAAATCCCCGATATTGCCTTAAAAGCCGCAGTCACCTATCGCTCCAAGATCGACCACGACATGCAAGTTACCGAAACCATGTTTGGTCAGCCTTTAGAAGTGACAACACCAAGTAAAACCAAAATCAGTACGCCACAATCGGTGAGTCTTGATTTTCAAACAGGTGTGTATAAAGACACGCTCGCCTATGCCAATGTCCGCTGGGTCAACTGGAAGGATTTCCATATTCGTCCTACCCAGTTTGGCGCAGTGACAGAATATCTGACAGGCTTAATCAGTGAAGGTACATACACAGGTGGTTTTGATTTGGACAGTTATCAAAAAGATCAGTGGATGGCTAATGTCGGTATTGGACATCAGTTTAGCGAAAAATGGAGTGCATCTACGGAAGTGAGTTGGGACTCTGGGACAGGTGATCCAGCATCCACTTTGAATCCAACGCAAGGTTCATGGGGCTTGGGTGTAGGCGTTCAGTTTAATCCAGCACCCAACTACTTTATTGCAGGTGGAATTAAGTACTTCTGGCTCGGTGATGTCGTTGCCGAAGATGGTACCTATTACATTCCCGTACCAGGGATTAAACCGATTGCTGAACAAGCCGACTTTAAAGATAACAGTGCGATCGGTTATGGTTTGAAAATTGGTTATCGCTTTTAGACAGTAGATTCCTCCGAGTAGGAACAGTGCTTTAAGTCTTGTTCCTACTTGGCTATCTCCTAGTATCAAATACACGGATTAGATTAGAATCTCAGCAGCATTATTCTTATAACCTATTTGATCTCTAGGAAAAACCAATGAAAAAGACATCACTTAGCTTTATGTTTATATTGAGCCTATTCCTGCCTGTAGCGGCTTTTGCCAATTCGACTGATCCCAAAGAAAGTATGGATATTTTTATTGGCACCCTAAGCATAAAAGATAAAAAAGCTATTTTGACGCGATGTGATATTGCAGCAAATGAATACATTCTAAAAGATGCTGATTGGAAAAATGAAAAAGTCATCTCCAATTTCCTGTCAAAAGCCAAAAAACTTAAACAACCGATTTATGCAGAAGTCATTGCCGCTTATAAAAGTGAGAACGGCACCAATGTTTTACTGGTGGATTCTATTGAAAATCTGACTGAAGCCAAAAGCTGTCATTTAACAGATTTATTTTAAGACGCTCACGCTCTAGCAAACTTTTGGTCGAATATCGCCGCACAAAGCTAGATTACTCACTAAAAGTTTGCCATGTCTCAAAAGCATGTTTGCTATACAGTTTTAACTCGGAAAACTGGGAAATAATTGCTTCGCTCTGCGTCGGTCTTAAAAATACAAAATCATCGACCTGAATATCACAATTCTTCGGCACATTGACTAATTCCTGATTACTGCTTCGCCCATACAACGCATGCGTATGCGCTTGGGCAGGATAGACATAATCAGCCAACCAATAACCACCATAAATAAACAGCGCTTTGCATTTATGTGGCAATTTATCCAGTAAAGACATCGAAGGAAGCTTGGTAAATGGCAGGACTTTCAACACAGGTGCTGCAATCCATAATGCAGGTTGTAAGGCCTGTAAAAAATCACTATCAAAATCACTCGGTTTGAGCAACATTGAACCAAAAGACAAATCATTGCAGACACTTTCAGTCGTATGAAAGCTAAAGGTCGGACTGCCGCCGCCATTAAAACAAAGCTCATCATTCCAGAGCATCGGAAAATGATTTTGAATCAATTTTTGGTAAGTGGCATAGGTCTGTTGCGAACTTTGATAAGCCAGTTCAGGTTTTTTAATGATGGCAGGAATTTTACTGACATGCGCATCATAACCCATCAACCCAGAGAGCTTTAAATACTGCGGATATTGTTGAATCAACTTTAATATTTCAATCAATTGCGCTGTCGATTGCACCCCACCACGATGCAAACCAACATCAATCTCAATATTCACATGCAAACATAGAGAATAGAGCTGAGCAATCTCAAGATATTGCTGCAAACGTTGTTTGGTATCAACCAGCCACTGAATGTTGGCATTTGACCATTCTGCATGCTGTTCAAAAAATTGACGAACCGCTTGGGCAGGCATCGGTTTGCCTAACAGAATATCGGCCTCAGCAAAATTTTCTAAAATTGAAATAATATGCGGTTGATGGAACACCATAAAGCGTTGTGTATTGATCTGTTCAGATAACACCTCGAGTAAATCTAGACTGGCTAAAGACTTTACCACCAAGCGTGCTTTTAGGTGTTTGGCATGAGCCAGACGAATTTGAACATGCTGGATATTTTGTTTTAAAGCCGCCTCATCGATGATCAGTTGCGGTGTAGCAATCCCCTGTTTTTTTAAGTCGAGATTGAGTTGCTTAAAATAATGATCCAACATGGCGATACCTTTTTTCAATCCAAGAAAATTTACATACAATTTGATACGCTTCTCAGGGCGGAACCAAAGTCAGTCCAGTTGCAAGCTTAACCCTTAATTGGATGAGAACTCGATATGACTCCGTTAAACACTTTCAACGCATAAAAAATTCTTTTTAACCTAAAAACAACTTTTCCAGATAGGGATTTAAAAACTTAGCTTCTGGGTCAAGCTGCTGACGCAAAGCCATAAAATCATTCCACTTTGGATATAGAACACGAAGCTGTGTCTTGGTCATGGTATGCATTTTACCCCAATGCGGACGTCCCTGATATTTTTGCAAGATCGGTTCGACCACATCAAAAATCAAACGCGGATCTTGTTTATGGTATTGATGCACCGAAATCGAAATGGAATCCTGCTGATAAAAAGGACTGAGCCAAATATCATCTCCCTTCACAAAGCGAAATTCGAGCGGAAAAAAGGTCGCAACCTTATTGGCCCTTAAGGCATGCAACACTTCATCCAAACATTCAATTCCACGATCAACAGGAATCTGATATTCCATTTCATTGAACTTGGTATTACGAGGCGTTGGGAAGATTGTGCTCGACCAATCCACATAGGTCGTCGGTTTAACAAAGATTCCTAACAGCTTCTGTAAATACGGATTTAATGAAGGAAAGTTTTTGGTTAGCTCAGAACATAAAGTCAGCAAGGTATCATCAGAAGGGAAATTCTCCTTGCGTGGCAAAATCTCTTCATCCGTCTCATCCAGAGTTTTCAGCATCAACTGCTTTTCATAGGAAAATACAAAACACTCAATATGCCGATGCTGATGCTTCCATTGCTGAATATGCTGCATCATGTCCTCTACAGGACAAAGTTCAATATGTTCTTTTAATTTATAACGCGGACGATTTTGCATGGTGATCTGAGTCAAAATGCCCAAACTCCCCAAAGAAACCCGTCCAGCTGCAAAAATTTCAGGATGTTCAGTACGACTACATTTTAGGATTTCACCTGAAGCTGTAAGTAGCTCGAAAGCTTCAACATAGGCTGAAATACAATGCAAATCTGCCCCTGTGCCATGTGTACCTGTGGAAACAGCACCTGCCAGACTTTGCTGATCAATATCCCCCTGATTCATGAGAGCTTGGTCAATTTGCTGCTGTTTTAAATGTTGATCTAAATCATACAATCGTGTGCCTGCATAAATACTGCTTTGACATCGATCAATATCAGTCGATGCAATTCCTGCAATATGATCCAGAGACAATAAGGTGGCATCGGTACAGACCAACGGCGTAAAAGAATGTCCTGCACCCACTACCCGTATTTTTTGATGTTCTCGCACGATAGTCTGTAGTTCTTGAATATGGGCAGGTCGAAGAATCTGTTGCGGCTTGGCTTTTTGAAAGCCAGACCAATTTGACCAAATCTCTTGTTTTAGATCGCTCATACGGCCTCTCCTTGGCTGACGGCAGTTTTTAAATTGCCATGATTACTGCGTTTTGCGAGTTCTTGTTTTGGAATGGGTTGTGGCCGTGTCATTTCATCGTAATGACGTTTATGTTTTTCTAATAATAATTGTTCTGCTAAATCTTTGAATTTGCTTTGACAAGCGGCCAAGGTCCATTGCCCGAATAAGGTATGTCCACCCTCATAGGCCTGTTCTTGATATTCTTCATAGGTGGTGACATAACCCATATAATCATTGCAGTATGAAGCGAACCAAACTTTTTCAATTGAAGTCTGTGCAGCAACCGTCTGTTTCACTGTAGCGATAACACGTTGCCCTGCAATCGTAGTAAATTCTCCCGGACAACATATCAGTGCCAAAGACCCTAATCGCACAATTTGTAAGGGAACAACGCTCGGCACTAAAGGACTGTCTTGAATCGCACCCGCTTTGACTTGTCGATTCATCTCGGCAATCAATGGATCAAGAATACTGGGTGGAAAACCAATCGGCTGGCCTAAAATCTTTTTAGCCCCTGCTTCTAATACAATCTGCTTTGGTCCTTGTGAAGCATACAACTGCTGATCAGCAATAAAATCTGCTGAATCAGGATTTTTAAGTCTGTGTTTACGCAGTTGATTTGCCAAAAATTGCATGCCTTTAATCAACGGTTTTGGCGCCCCTAAACCATCGACAGGTGTGCCTGCAAAAAATGCCGAGCCATGACAAGGCTGACTGGTTTTTGCATTATGCTGCCCATTTGCTAGATCTACAGGGATTTCAATATTACTCAGATCGACATAGGACAAAACGGCATCAATCTTGCCTACAACTTTTTCCAGATTTTTAGAAATATCCTGCTGTAAAGCTGTCAAAGCCAATTCACTTTGATAACGTCCATTTTGTTGTGCGTATTGGCACTCCTGCTCACCTTTAATCTGATGACGAATCTTAAGCTGGTCTTTACCATGAAAATGCGGCGATACATCTCCTGCTGTGGCTTGGGCAAAAATTGCCACAGGATTTTGAATACCTTGCTCAACTAAAGCCTGCTCTGAAAATGCAGCTGCATAACCTTTATTATCACCATCATACGCTTTTAAGGTGTTTCCCAAACAGGTGGCATGTACGCCAAAGAAAGAAATAAAGGACTGTAATTTCTGTTCACGATAAAAACCAATCAGTTGCATTTCTCGATTTAAAGCCAAATGCGTTTCAGCTTCGGAATGTAGTCTCACCTCGGGATTTCGATTATACGCTTTGATTGAACGATTCCATGCGACAGGTATCTGTTCGGGAAAATGCTCTGTGCTGGTAAAAATTTCAGTATCTTGTTCTACCGCAATCGCATGTTCAATGCTCAGTACAATCGCTTTAACAATGGCATTTAAATGTTCAGGTACAAAACCCGGTGTCGGCATATTATACAAAGCTTCATGCGCACAACCGCATGGCCCTGAATGGGTATGCGTTGCCGTTAACACCAATTGATTCTCATCAAATGTTGAGCCTAATCGTTCAGTTAATTGCGCGACTGTTTGGCTACGCATGGCATGGGTAATACAGCCCAAATCCAGACAACAGATCAGCAATCGATTATGGTATTGATCAACAATACTCACACTTCGGGCATATAAAGCTGTACGTTGCTCATAAGCACGATGAGACCATTGCCCATAACCAAACATGGCATAACCTTTCGGCGTTATTTTAATTTCCTTTTTATCACAACCCACCTGATACATTGGTGCTTTCCTTTTAAAATTCTTTTTCTAGCTGTCTTAAGCCTGTTGAAAGTTAATCAAAATTATGCGATACCCAACAGGGTTAAAGGAACTTTTCTTGGGGGGCAAAACGGACTTATGCCTAAACACAGCATCTATAAAAATGACCAGCAACAGTTTATTCCACCCACGATTTTAGCCAGCCTGATCCACTATGCAGAACAACAGCAGTGGGAATATGCAACCTGGTTTCAATGCTCTGGTCTGGATATCACTCAAATTCAGCAAACCCAAGGTGTTGTTCGTTTCCCACAACTTTGTGAGGTTGTGCGTCAAGCCATTGCAGCCTATCAACAACCCGACCTCGGCTTAAAACTTGGCAGTAGTGAGGGTTTGATTTCAATGGGGATTTTGGGTTTTGCCATGCAATCGTGCAAGACCGTGGCTGATGCTTTAGACATTGCGCTGCGTTACCATCGTATTTCTGGCAGCGTGCTCAATCTCAACTTTAGCCTCCAAGCGGATGTCTGTGAGCTGGAAGTGATTGAGTCTCATCCTTGTGATGATCTGAAAGCTTTTTTCCATGATGAATTATTTAGCAGCATCATCACCTGTTTAAACGCGATGCTGGGCGATCATGATGATGTGATTAGTCTTGAACTCAGCTATTTCCCCAACCAATACCAAGAACAATATAAAAATATCTTTGGCTGCCCGATTCAATTTAACAGTCCTAAAAATATCATCCGCTTTAATACCAGCATGTTGCAACGTGGCTTAAAGAATTACAGCCCAGCCAACTATGCAACTGCCATCCAAATCTGTGAGCAGGCCCTAAAAGAAATTGATCAGCTCAATCAGGTGGGTTATGTGCATTTACTCGATCATTTGATTGAACAGCAATTACCTGAACGTTTCGAGATGCAGCAAGCCGCTGAACATTTACGCATTAGTGAACGCCATCTAAGACGGCAATTATTATTGGAAGGTCTGAGTTTTCAACAAATTCGGCAAAATGTACTGGAACGTAAAGCAAAGCAACTTATTGAACAGAACCTGTCAATGAGTGAGATCAGCATGCAATTGGGTTTTAGTGAGTTACGTGAATTCCGACGTGCCTTTAAACGTTGGACAGGACAAGCCCCTTCGGTTTATAAGCAGACCTGTGAAATCAGCCACTAAAGTCCGTTTAAAAATATTGAGTTAATTTATTGAAGGATAGACTTTAACGGAGTCGTGCCGTGCTCTCATCTAATTTAAGGATAAGCCTTCAGCTGGAGTTACTTTGGTTTCGCCCAAAGTAACCAAAAGCATCCTCATCCACAAAACCTGTCCACTTCTTGTAATCTTTTTAAATCTTTCGCAGAAACTAAACCTTATAAAAACCACGCAGGTTGTGGATGAGATTACCGAGTATCAAATACTGGAAATAACCTCAACCCCAAAAATAAAAAAAGCTCAGGATTTTACCCAAGCTTTTTATCAAATTATCAAAACTAAATATTAACTTGCTGCTTGATAAAACGGCACATCACCATTAATCGTGGCACGATGCATAATTCGATGCGCATCCCCATAATCAAATAAAGCCTTATGCTGCGTACAACGATTATCCCAAATCGCCACATCACCCGCTTGCCATTGCCAACGCAAATGGAACTGCTCATTGGTAGCATGTGCAAATAGATACTGCAACAACTCAGCGCTTTCCGTCTCATCCAGCTCATTAATGCGCGTGGTAAATCCTTCGCTCACGAACAAAATGGGCTGACCTGTAACTGGATGCGTTCTCACCACAGGATGAACAACAGGCGGATTGCGCTTAAAGGTTTCTTCCAGCTTTTGACGCTCAACATCATTATGCGCAAAACGCTCAATCGGGAAAGACTGGCGGATATCATGCGTTGCGGTTAAGCCTTTTAACTTCTTCTGTAAATCTTGATCTAGCGCAACAAATGCAGCCGCCCCACTCGACCATAACGTATCGCCACCTACAGGTGGGATTTTAATCGCTTGCAATACACAGCCCAATGGCGGCTTCTGGCTAAAGGTCACATCGGTATGCCAAAGCTCATTGTCACGTAAATCCTGTTTCCAGCTGTCCAGTACAATGATTTCAGGTACATTTTCTACAGATGGATAGATCGGATGAATATGCAAAGAACCAAAGCTACGTGCCAGTTCAGCTTGCGCGTGTGGCGCTAGCTGCTGATTGCGAAAGAAAATGACATGATGATCAAGCAATGCTTGTTGAATTTGTTGGGTGGTATGTTCATCAGCCGTGTTTAAATCAACATCGTGAATAATTGCACCGATTGTTGGTTTAATCATTTCAATATTTAACGTCATCTCTAACTCTCTCATCTTTACCATTTGCACTTACAGCTGTTGACCATACCAAGGAGATAATTGCTTCTGTAACCAACGCAAGAATAATTCAAAACTGACTGCGACAATCGCAATCACAATAATGCCCAGCACGACGGTATCCGTAATCAGGAACTGCGCCGCCGACTGCACCATAAAACCAATACCACGATCTGCCGCGACTAATTCTGAAGCCACCAATGTTGACCAACCAACACCTAAACCAATACGAATCCCCGTTAAAATATGCGGTAACGCAGTCGGTAAAATCACATGCCAAAATACTTGTGACTGGCTCGCCCCTAATGATAAGGCTGCACGCTCACGATTGAGCTGATGACTCAGCACCCCATGCGTACTACTGATAATTACTGGTGCAAGAATGGAGAAGAAAATCAAAAGCACTTTAGTGGTTTCACCAATCCCGAACCAGATCACCAATAATGGCAAATACGCTAACGGTGGAATCGGACGCAACAACTCAACCAAAGGATCAAGCACTGCACGAACCCATTTATTCAGCCCCATCCACAAACCTAAAGGCACGCCAATCGCAATCGCTGCAACAAGTGCCAGCAAGACGCGCGAAATACTCGCTGCCAAGTGCTGCCATAAGGTCGCTTTCATAAAACCTTGCTGGCTGACTTCAAGGAACTTTTGCCATACCGATTGTGGACTCGGCAGAAATAAACTTGGAACAATTTTTAATGCAGTGATCAGGTACCAAATCACCAAGACACTCAATACGCTCGATAAACTCAATACCAAGCTACGATGGCGAGCAATAAATCCACCTAATGCATTCAAAACTGAAGCCGATTGTTTATCCGATGCTTGAAGTGCAACTGGCTTGGTCACTTCATAGGCTGTATTTTTAGCTTGACCCGTCATACAGCCACCTCATGCCCTGCCTGTTTCTGCACACGTAAACGTTCAAACAGTTGTTCACGTAATTGAATAAATTGCGGATCGGATTTAATTGCTCGAATCGATTCGCCCTGCTTATAACGATCTGCAAAATCCAGCTTTAACGTTTCCACAATCTTGCCCGGTCGAGCTGTCATCAACACCAGTTGATTACTCAACAACAAAGCTTCTTCAATGTCATGCGTGATCAGGAAGAACGATTTATTTTGCTCAATCCACAGATCTAGAACCAGCTGTTGCATGGTTTCACGAGTAAAAGCATCTAAAGCTGCAAAAGGCTCATCCAATAGAATAAAAGCTGCATGGCTAATCAAAGCACGTGCAATACCGACACGTTGTTTCATGCCACCTGACAATTCCCAGATATTGGCTTGAGCAACATGGCTTAAACCCACAATTTTCAAGATTGCATCGACTTGTTGTTGAATCTCTTGCGCTTTTAAGCCCTTAAGCTGTAAAGCAAAACCAATATTTTCCGAGACATTTAACCATGGCAATAATGCATGATCCTGAAAGACTACCGCACGGCGCGCATCAGGCGCAGTCACGACTTCATGATCCAGTTTAATCTGGCCTGAACTCGGTGCTTGGAAACCTGCCAAAATATTTAACAAAGTGGTTTTACCACAGCCAGACTCGCCCAAAATCACAGTCAAAGTGCCTTCTTCAATCTTCAGATTAATATCTTGAAGCACAGGTACCGCCTGCTTTGGAAAAGTTAAATGAAGATGCTCAGCAGCTAATACGCTCATTTCGATCTCCTATGGCTGTAAGAATTGAGTCGTGACATTGCCCTGATAATCAGGCTTCACCTGATCGACCTTGCCCTGACTTTTTAAGAAAGTCGCTGTATCAAAAATATTCTTGGCGAATTCACCTGCTAAGGTCGCTTGTTGCTGTTGACCATCCAGATAAATATTTCCAGAAAGTAACAATGGAATGTCTTTGGCATCAGAACCCGTCAATTGAGCAATTTTCTGGATATGATCGGCATTCTGCTCAAATGCTTTTGGATCTTGGTTATAGGCTTCGATCTGTTGCAAACTGGTCTTCACGAATGCTTTCAAGAACTCAGGATTTTTCTCGGCGAAGTCTTTACGCACGACCCAAAGATCATAAGTTGGCGCGCCCCATTCACCGACCTGTTTTGAGTCAGTTAAAACATGGCCGCTGGCTTTGACTTTGCTTAAAGCAGGTTCCCATACATAAGTCGCATCGATATCACCACGTTCCCATGCTGCTGTAATTTCAGGTGGACGCAAATTGATGATCTTGACCTGATTGTCTGTAATATTCCAATGCTTTAAAGCGGACAATAAGCTGTAATGTGTGGTTGAAACGAATGGCACAGCGATGGTTTTTCCAATCAAATCCTGCGGCGTTTTAATGCCTGATTTGTTGCTGACCACCAATGCCTCAGAACCACCTAATTTTGCTGTCACCAAAAACACTTCAATCGGTAAATCACGGCTGGCTGCAGCCGCCAATGGACTTGAGCCAATATTGCCTATCACGACATCGCCCGATGCCAATGCATTGACCACATCTGAACCCGCATCAAACTTACGCCATTGAATCGCCTGTCCACTCTCTCGCTCATAGTCACCGTTGGCTTGTGCGACTTTGGTTGGATCAATACCAGTCTGATAGGCGATCACTACTGCTTTGTTATTTCTAGACTGAGCAGGTGCGGCATCTTTTTGATTTTGATAGACAATAAAAGCAACAATCGCCACAAGGACGATCGCTGTAACGATTAACGGCTTGGTGTTCTTGATGCCCATAATTAGATGATCTTTCAACAATATCTGCTTATGGTATGCGCGAGGCTATATGATTAAAAATAAGAAAAAGTGAGTTACTTATTCTTTTTAAAGATAAGAATAAGCTTTAAACAATTTTTGCTGTTTTTATCGTCTACTCATATTTTTTAATGCTATTTCATTTTATTTTCTCA
>NZ_LZPJ01000128.1:0-28693 GCF_001729365.1 Acinetobacter sp. YK3 | reverse complement strand
CGCCCCCACCAAATTTAAAAGGCAAGAACATCTTGCTTTTTTTATGGTTAGACCTGTTAGGCGCTAATCATGCAGTTTAGAGGATTGGTGTAATGGTAGCATGACGGTCTCCAAAACCGTTCGTCAAGGTTCGAGTCCTTGATCCTCTGCCAAATAAATAGAAGAGCCCTTGTGAAAACAAGGGTTTTTTTATTGTCTGAAATTTTATTCTATTTTTATTGTTTGAGTTGCTGCACATCATTGTTGTTATTCACCTCATTAAGTCCAAACTCTGATGAGTCGAATATTACAGCCGTAGTTTTCTATTATTGTTGATTCCCTTTAGAGCAAGTGAGTCTATTTTTTGAATAAATCCTCAAACAGTCATTTAAATAGTTTTCACATTGTCACTGTCAATGAATAAATTGCTAAAAAACAGCTCATTTTTTGCTTAATTTTAAATTTTGTATGGCAATTAGTTTTTGAATAATAGAGTGATCAATCTGAATATGCATCTGGTGATGCTATTTGATTTTGGTTTCAGGTTGATGAAAGTGGTCAAAAAAGACTTGCATAATTAAAGTCAGCTCAGCCGAAAATTGGCCTAGCTAGGGAAAATTTAATAATTAAGGAATAACAAATGTTGGTATTGTGCATGGTTCAGCAAGGAAAGCGTAATCTGGATGGCATTACGCAACGAGATCGTTACTGTGGGACTGGTTCATTTTTTAATGATTTAAAATAAGGACCAAATCGCATGATGATTATTCGTTATATCGAGCAGAAAGATATTCATGATCTTTACCATTTGGCGCAAAAAGCAGGTTTTGGTTTAACCTCCTTGCAACCTGATATGGAAATGCTGGCTGCCCGTATTGATCGGGCTGTAAAAACAGTGGAAGGCAAATTAGATAAGTCGGAGCAGGGTTATTTATTTGTACTGGAAGATACCGCTCTCAATAAAGTCGTGGGCGTGTGTGGCATTGAGGTGGCGCTCGGGTTAAAAGAACCGTGGTATAATTTTCATGTCGGTACACAAGTTCATTCCTCAGAGCCTTTGAATGTTTATAAAGCGCTACCGACCTTGTATCTCAGTAATAATCATACCAATTGCAGTGAACTCTGTACCTTATTTCTAGATCCTGATTATCGCTTAAACAAGAATGGTAAGTTCCTTTCCAAAGTTCGTTTTTTATTTCTATCCGCGTTTAGACGATATTTCGAAGAAACGATCGTTGCTGAAATGCGTGGATTTTCTGATGAGAATGGACATTCACCTTTTTGGGATGCAGTCGGCCATAAATTTTTTGATATGGATTTTGCCAAAGCGGATTATTTAAGTGGAACAGGCAAAAAAGTCTTTATTGCAGAGTTGATGCCACGTCATCCGCTTTATGTCGATATGTTGCCTGATGAGGCCAAAGCGGTGATTGGTGCAGTGCATCCGAATACGGTTCCCGCTTATAACCTCCTGATTGAAGAAGGGCTGCGTTATAAGGGCTATGTCGATATCTTTGATGGTGGTGCAACGCTACAGGCGGATATCGAAAATTTAAGGGCTATTAAAGAGAGTCATGTGGTTCAGGTGCAGGTCGAGCAATCTGATCTGATTGCTGTAGGGGATGAGCCTTATATCGTTGCCAATGATGATTATGACAATTATCGCGCCATCCTCATCTATAACCATCCAGAACATAATCAGGTGAAATTAAGTGAACAGCAAGCGCGTGAGTTGCATGTCAAAAATGGTGATTCGGTTCGGGTGTTAAATATCAATATTCATCACAAGTCATAAAGCGTGGCCTCTTGGCTATTCGGGCATATAAGCGTGAAATTTATTTGACTTGTATTGTATTTTTTATGGTGTGAATCTATCAGTAGAAATTTTTAACTTCTTATGGATAGGTGATAGCAAAGATTATTTACATAAAAAATCCCTCTAATAATTAAATATATTTCACGTTTAATTGCTTGCTAATTGAGCAGAAAAGCGAGGTCTGCTCCTAAAGTCGCTGATGAATAGGATATGATGCTTGCGCCTAAAATAATTTTGATCAATAAGAACAGATTTTAGTAGCTCAATAAGCAATGCATCGAAAGGATTTATAGGTGAGGTGAATGAACTAAAATATTCATTTTAAAATAATTTTATTGAACGAAATGGAATTTTTATATTAAAGCAGCTTAAAAATATTTTATTTTTATCAAGTGCTTATAACGGTTGTTGTAAGTTGGAGTAAGGATTACATGAGTCATAATAAAGAAAAGCAACTTCAGGATGAAGACCTGCCAGAGAATCAGCAGGATGAGGAAAAGTTACAACGCTCTTTGACTAATCGTCATATTCAGATGATTGCGATTGGTGGTGCAATTGGTACTGGTTTGTTTATGGGTTCTGGCAAGACCTTGAGCGTTTCGGGTACTTCCATTGTTTTAACTTATTTGATTATCGGCTTTTTCTTTTTCTTTGTGATGCGGGCGATGGGTGAACTGTTGCTGGCAAATACCAATTTTAAAACCTTTGCTGATTTTGCAACCGCGTATATAGGCCCTTGGGCTGGCTTTTTTCTGGGTTGGTCATATTGGGGGAACTGGATTATTACCGCAATCGCAGATGTCATTGTGATTGGTGGTTACATGCAGTTCTGGTATCCCGATGTGCCTGTTTGGATCCCGGCATTTACTTCGCTGGCGATTTTGACGATTTTGAATTTTGTCGCCGTCCGGATGTTTGGTGAGCTGGAGTTCTGGTTTTCCTTAATTAAAGTCTCTGCCATTATCCTATTTATCCTTGCAGGGATTTATTTAATTAGTACAGGCTTTACTTCTCCAAGCGGTGTCAAGGCTTCGATGAGCCACGTATTTGAAACTGAATCCATGTTCCCTTATGGCCTCACTGGCTTTTTGGCTGGGTTCCAGATTGCGATTTTTGCCTTTGTCGGGATTGAACTGGTGGGTACCACAGCGGCTGAAACCAAAGATCCACATAAATCACTGCCGAAAGCGATTAATTCAATTCCATTACGTATCCTGCTATTTTACGTCGGGGCGTTGGTATGTATTATTGCGGTGACCTCTTGGGCAAAAATTTCACCAGAAAAAAGTCCATTTGTTGAGATGTTCTCACTGATTGGCTTGCCGATTGCGGCGGGCTTGGTTAATTTTGTGGTGGCGACTTCGGCACTTTCTTCTGCCAATAGTGGTATTTTTGCGACCAGTCGTATGCTTTATGGTTTGTCATTGGATAATGATGCGCCTAAAAGTTTTAGTAAATTATCAAAAAGAAAAGTGCCGATTCGTGGGTTGGTTTTCTCCATGACTTGCGTCACCATCGGTACTTCGATTTTATTTATTGTACCTAATGTCATGACAGCGTTTACCATCATTTCAGCGCTGACTTCGATCTTATGTGTGTTTACCTTTATACTGATTGTTCTTTCTTACATTTGTTATCGTAAGAAGTTTCCTGAGTTGCATCAGCAGTCTAAGTTTAAAATGCCTGGCGGTTTAATCATGGCATGGTTCACGATGTCATTTTTGGTGTTTACCATCGTTATCTTGGCATTGGATCATGATACCTTAATTGCATTGGCGGTTTCACCAATCTGGTTTTTTGGTCTGTTTATTGCCTATCGCCGTAAAAAGAAAAAGATGCTGGAGCTGGATGTATTAAAAGCCAGAAGTATGGATTATGTTTAAGCAGGGTTGAGTAGAGCGGACCGAGTTTAAAACAAAAAAAGCAGAGCCGAAGCTCTGCTTTTTTATGTCATCAGTTAGATTTTGCTGATTAAATCATTGATCTGTTTTGCTTGTTCAGCTGCATTACCTGTGTAAGTTGCTGGTGTAAGCTCAGCTAGACGAGTACGCTCATCTTCTGGAACTTGAGCAAGTTCGTCACCTTTAACGAAGTTCACCATCATGTCGCGCGTCATAGCTTGACCACGAGTCAGGGCTTTTAATTTTTCGTATGGCTTTTCAACATTATAACGACGCATAACCGTTTGAATTGGCTCTGCAAGAACCTCTTGTGCTTGGTCTAAATCTTCATTTAAACGTGCAGCATTGAGTTCAAGTTTACCCACACCTTTTAAGCAGGCATCAAAAGCAATCAAGCTTTGCGCAAAACCAACACCCATATTACGTAATACAGTTGAGTCGGTTAAGTCACGCTGCCAGCGAGAAACAGGAAGTTTTTCACCAAGATGACCTAATACTGCATTGGCAATACCCAAGTTACCTTCAGAGTTTTCAAAATCAATCGGGTTTACTTTGTGCGGCATGGTTGAAGAACCAACTTCGCCATCTTTTAACTTTTGTTTGAAGTAACCAAGCGAGATATAACCCCAAACGTCACGGTTAAAGTCGATCAGAATCGTATTGAAACGACGTAACGCATCAAACAATTCAGCCATATAGTCATGTGGCTCGATTTGCGTGGTGTATGGGTTAAATGCCAAGCCTAAAGACTCAACAAATGCTTGTGCATGTGCAGCCCAGTCAATTTCAGGATAAGCAGAAAGGTGAGCGTTGTAGTTACCTACCGCACCATTGATCTTGCCGAGTAATTCAACATTTTCAAATTGTTTGATTTGGCGTGCTAAACGGTAAGCAACGTTCGCCATCTCTTTACCCAATGTGGTTGGGCTTGCAGTTTGACCATGCGTACGTGACAACATTGGCTGTTCAGCATGCGTGGTTGCTAAAGCTGAAATCGCATTGAGAAGTTGCTTCATGCTTGCAACTAAAACTTCACGACCATTTTTTAGCATTAATGCATGAGACAAGTTGTTAATGTCTTCAGAAGTACATGCGAAGTGAATAAATTCACCAGCATTTTTTAATTCATCAATGTTGGCAATTTTTTCTTTAAGGAAGTATTCAACTGCTTTTACATCATGGTTGGTGGTGCGTTCGATTTCTTTAATGCGATTTGCATCTTCTTCAGAGAAGTTGGTCACAATCGCATCTAGCGCTGCATTGGTTTCATTTGAGAATGGTGCAACTTCAATGATTTCTGCACGATTTGCAAGTGCTTGTAACCAACGCACTTCAACCGTGACACGAGCGTGGATTAAACCAAACTCAGACAAAAAAGGGCGTAGGGCATCGCATTTGCTAGCGTAACGTCCATCAAGTGGCGAGAGTGCGGTTAAAGCATTCATACAGATTCCTTAATTTTGGAATAAACATAAAAATAAAATCGTTGGCGCATCGGCTATACCACCTGATACTGCAAACGAGCGAGAGCTTGAATATCTTGCAATAATTTGCGTTTACTAAAGATCATACTCCACGAGCTGCCGCCAGATTGTTTCCATAAATGGGCCAGCTGTAAGCCTGTAAACAGGCAAGCTCGAATACGGTTGGTATGATTGATGTCTTTAAATGCTTCCGCATTACCACGGACTAAAATGCGTGGATTAATTTGGCCTGCGGTTTCAACATAAGTTTGTGCGAGGTTGGCAATAATGCTTGGGTGCAAATAATTATTATCGAAAAATGACAGTTGCTTTAAGATTTTTTGTTGGGCAGTTTCAATAATTTTGACGTATTCAGGATTGCTGTAGACTTTCTTTTCCAGCTGCAATAAAGCCATTGCATAGGACATTGGCAACTTGGCAGTCGACATTTTTGGAACTCGGGATTTCGGTGCAGTATTAAAAGGCTGGGTAATGCAGCCTTCTAAAGTTTTTAAACCGAGGGAAATGTCAGCAAGCTGATTAAAGAAATCGAGCGTTTGAGTCGCCTTATTTGAGGTTGGGCGAATGTTTAGGCTGGCCTTGATCAGTAATTCAAAATAAAAATTACCACTATCACCAATGCTTTGTTGGCCCGCCATCGCTGTCATATGCGTTAGCTGAGTTGCCTGAAAGACTGCCGCCAATGCCAAAGCACGGTTTTGTCTAACATTCAACGCTTGAGTGTGCTGAAAGGGTAACTCGACCATGCTTCGCTTCCAATTTCCTTAAATAAAATCTGGTTCAGGTGCATTAGTATGGTGAATCACACCACCGCCTAAGCAAACCTCTCCTGAGTAGAACACGACGCTTTGTCCTGGAGTCACCGCACGTTGCGGTTCATCAAATTCAACACGCACACCATTTTCAGTCTGTTCATCGCGGTAGATTGTACACGCTTGATCAGGTTGGCGATAACGGGTTTTTGCTGTGCAACGGAAACCAGTCGTTGGAATATCCTGTTCGCCAGCCACCCAGTCAATCGACTCACTCCAAAGCTGTGTGCTTTGCATCAATGGATGTTCATGTCCTTGTCCAATCACCAGTCGGTTATTGGCAATATCCTTATGCAGTACGAACCATGCACCTTCTTGCACACCTTTCATACCACCGATACCAATACCGCCGCGTTGACCCAGCGTATAGTACATTAAGCCGTGATGTTCACCAACTTCTTTACCTGATTCCAAAACAATTTTTCCAGCTTGGGCAGGTAAGTATTGTTTTAAGAAATCAGTAAAACGACGTTCACCAATAAAACAGATACCAGTGGAGTCTTTTTTCTTGGCAGTTGCCAGATCTAGTTCTTCTGCAATGCGACGAACTTCTGGTTTCTCGATTTCACCTACAGGGAACAAGGTCTTGTTAATTTCACGACCATGTACCGCATGTAAGAAATAAGTCTGGTCTTTATTGTTATCGACACCACGAAGTAAGGGTGCATAGGTCTCGCCACGCGAATTTTGCATGCTTGCACCACGACGCGCATAGTGACCTGTTGCAATAAAGTCTGCACCTAAAGTCATGGCATGGTCGAGGAACGCACGGAATTTAATTTCTTTATTACAGAGAATATCTGGGTTTGGTGTGCGACCCGCAGCATATTCAGCGAGAAAGTGCTCAAAGACACGATCCCAATATTCCATTGCAAAGTTGGCAGTATGCAGTTTGATGCCAATTTTATCTGCAACAGCCTGAGCATCTGCCAAGTCTTCTAATGCTGTGCAGTAATCCGTACCATCATCTTCTTCCCAGTTTTTCATGAAAAGACCTTCAACTTGATATCCTTGTTGAAGTAATAATGCGGCAGAAACAGAAGAATCTACACCACCAGACATACCGACGATGACACGTTGTTGCATCTAATTAAGCATCCAAATGAGAAGTTAATGAGGGAGAGAAAGGGTGCTCATAAATAAGCGATAAAGGATATTTTTTGCCAGCAAGGGCATCTTCAATAGCTTTTAAAACCAATGGACTACGCGCTCGTGCAGATTCTTGTAGTTCATCCAGATTCATCCACACAGCACCCACGATACCTGTATCCAGCTGCGCATTTTCTTCAATTGATGTGACATGCGCCAAAAAGCAAAAACGATAATAGGTACGATCGGGGAACATTGGAGGAGTGTAGGTATAGATCCCAAGCAGATGGTCGATTTCAACATGATGACCTGTTTCTTCCAGAGTCTCACGAATCGCTGCCTGAATAATGGTTTCACCACATTCTACATGACCAGCAGGTTGATTAAACACGGTATGTACAAAGCCTTCGCTGTGTTCTTCAACAAACAGAAAACGTCCGTCTTTTTCGACTACAGTGGCGACTGTGACATGAGGTGTCCAAGCGGTCATAGAAAGCACCATGGTTTTAAAAAATGTATTCTACAAAATTTGACTGTTTTTGGCTACATAGGAAGGCTAATTCGCTAAAGTGAAAGAAAAATATTTGCAGCTATCCGTGTGTATTTGATGTGTTGAGAATTGAAAAGGAATTGCTTCAAAAAAACAGAATGTGCTAGTGTGTTTTTTGACCGCAAGGTAAAAATAATAATCTCCACCAAGAAAAGTCAAGTTTGCTATGGCCTTTCAATGATTTAGAAGTAGAACAGATAATTAATTAGATTCATATACATCACACGGAGTTGAAGTCATATGCAACATATTAAAATTAAACCTGGCGTCGCTTTAGCAGAACAAGCAGAGATTGGCCATAATCGCTGGCATCCAGATATTCCATTTTTAACCTCAGTGAAACCAGGTGAAGAAATTCTGATTGAAAGTCTGGACTTCTTAGATGCTCAAATCAAAGATACTGATGATGTCTCCGATGTGAAAAATGTGGATCTCACCCGAGCACATCCATTGACAGGCCCCTTTTATGTTGAAGGGGCTGAGCCAGGGGATTTATTGGTGATCGATCTACTGGATATACAACCCATATCTTCGGTTGGCTTTTCTGGGGTCTTTGCCAAGGAAAATGGCGGTGGGTTTTTAGCTGATTATTTTCCTGAAGCAGATAAAGCGATTTGGGATTTAAAAGGATTGTTTGCAACCTCGCGTCATATTCCCGGTGTACGTATCGCAGGTTTAAAACATCCTGGATTGATGGGAACGCTTCCTTCGCATGAACTTTTAAAGGAATGGAATCGTCGAGAAGCGTTATTGGTGCCTAAGGGGCAAGCCAACCCACCCGATCCAAGAACTGCGGTGCTGAGAGGAGTGACAGGAGCAGAATTTGATCGTATGGCCATTGAAGCTGCCCGTACAGTGCCACCGCGTGAGCATGGTGGTAATACCGACATTAAAGATCTTGCTGCGGGTAGCCGTATTTATTTTCCTGTGTACCAAAAAGGTGCTGGCTTCTCAATGGGCGATTTACATTTTTCACAGGGCGATGGTGAAATCGGCTTCTGTGGAGCGATTGAAATGGATGGGGTAACCCGTGTTGGTTTTGATTTGATTAAAGGTGGAATGGAAAAATATAATATTGATTCACCGATCTTTGTTCCAAGTAATGTCAGACCTAACTACGATCAGTGGTTAACCTTTGAAGGGATTAGCGTTGAAAATGGGGTAAATCATTATCTGGATGCCACGGTTGCCTATCGTCAGGCCTGTTTAAAGGCGATTAAGTACCTTGAGAATTTTGGGTTTACGGGGTCTCAAGCCTATATGCTGCTGACCGCTGCACCTGTTGAAGGGCGTATTGGTGGCATTGTGGATATTCCAAATTGCGCCTGCACAATTTCGCTACCAACTTCTATTTTTGAGAAGAATATTTTACCGCAGGGCGCCTTAAACGAGAATAAGTTTTGGGGACATCGTTAGTCTTGCATGAATGCAAGATTGATCGCTAATGAAGGATTTAAAGATGCCACTGTATGATTTTAGATGTGAACATTGTGAAGGGATTTTCGAGCAGAATGTCCCAATGGTCAGTATTGCAAGGGATAACACATCTTGCCCATACTGCCAGCAATCCATGTTGTTAAAGCCCATGATTACGGGACATCAAAAGATCTCAGTCAAAAATAAATGGCGACCATCATCAAGTGCAGAGCAACTTGCGGGGCCGTTGGTTGAGGGGCCTGGAACAAGAAAAAAAAGTGCTCGGACGTCGGTGTTGCATAACTGCCGAGGTGTGAATTGTTCTTTATGTGAGGTTTGATATTTCACTATTCTTAGTGTTTAAGACTCATATGTAATCAGCATTTAACACCCTGTTAAATGCTGATTTTTTAAGACTAATTCTCTTGATCTAAATAATTATCCTTCACTTTCACATAATGACGTGCTGAATAAGGTAAAAATTCCATTTCTTTTTCAGTCAGTGCACGCACTTGTTGTACTGGACTACCGACATACAAATAACCGCTTTTTAACACTTTACGTGGAGGAACAAGACTACCAGCACCAATCATTACATCATCTTCAATGATCACGTCATCTAAAACAACGGTATTGATACCAATCAAGACACGATTGCCAATGGTACAACCATGCAAAGTCACATGATGTCCAACCGTTACATCTTCACCAATCACCAATGGCGAACCATTCGGTTTAGACTGGTTTTTATGGCTGACATGCAACATACAATGATCTTGTACATTACTGTTTTTACCAATCTGAATTGAGTTCACGTCACCGCGAATCACAGCAAAAGGCCAGACCGAAACATTTTCAGCGAGTTTAACATCACCCACAACAACCGACATCTCATCGATATAACAGCTAGAATCAACATCAGGTTTTTGGTCGAGATAAGGACGAATGTTCTTTGGCATAGCAGCGTTCGCTTGAAAATTTAGGGGAATTATAAAATAAAAAAGCATTCATACCCAAGAGCATGAATGCTTAATCTAACGCTTCTAAAATTTAGAACAAGTTGCTAAAGAACATTTTGATATGGTCAAACATACGTGCGAAGAAACCAGCTTCTTCAACATGTTTTAATGCAACCAGAGGTTTTTCAGCAATCACTTTACCATCAAGGCTTGCAACCAGTTTACCTACAACTTGACCTTTTGCTAAAGGTGCATTGAGTTTAGGCTGAACCACAAGCTGAGTTTTGATTTTGTCTGCTTGGCCTTTAGGCATGGTCACATTGAAGTTTTCTGCTAAACCAATTTGAACATCGTCTTGTTTACCAAACCATACTTTTGCTTTGGCAAGAACTTGGTTTGCTGGTTGAACATTGGCTGTTTCAAAGTTTGAAAAACCCCAAGCCAAAAGTGTACGTGTTTGATTGGCACGTTCATTCATGCTTGGTGTTCCGAAGATCACGGAAATTAAACGCATTGGGCCACGTTTACTTGAAGTGGTTAAGCAGAAACCCGCTTCATTGGTGTGACCTGTTTTTAAGCCATCAACGCTTGGATCGGTATAAAGCAGGGCATTGCGGTTACCTTGCTTGATGCCATTAAAAGCAAATTCTTTTTCTGAATAGATTGGATAGTATTTAGAGCTGTCTTTAATGATGTGCTGTGCAAGGATTGCCATATCTTTAGCTGTTGAATAATGACCTTCAGCTGGCATACCTGTTGAGTTGATAAAGTGAGTATTCACCATACCAACACGCTTTGCTTCCTGATTCATCATATGAGCAAAGGTACCTTCATTGCCCGCGATATGTTCAGCCATTGCTTTAGAAGCATCATTACCTGACTGGATGATAATCCCACGTAACATTTCTAAAACGGTTGCAGTGCCATTTAATGGAACATACATACATGATTCAGAGCTGCTACCACGACACCACGCAGATTCGTTCATGCGTACCTGTTCGTTTTCAGTCAATTCACCCTTTAAAAGTTTCTGCTCAATGATGTAGCTTGTCATCATTTTTGTCATTGAAGCAGGTGCAAGTTTTTCATTTTCGTTTTTGGCAGCGAGAATCTGTCCAGTCTCGTAATCCATTAATACGTAGGATTTATTATTTAATTCTGGTGGAGCGGATAGGACAGTTGCTGCATATGAAAAGCTTGGCAAAAGTAATAATGCAGCAAGAGCGCTTTTGTGTGTCATTCTAGGTGGTTCCAATATCTTGTATGAAGCAGACGAGCCTAGCATTTTAGGATAAAGCAAAGCCGACTTCTACGGGGGAAATCGGCTTTTTCATACAGTATTGTAACCTGAACCTTAATTGTTCATCTTATTTGGAATAATAATTACGGACATCATCGCAAATTTGACGATTATCACTGTCAGATGCTGCTTTTGCATCACTACGTGCTTCTTTTAAAGCCTCTTTAAAATCTTGACCTTTTACACGTTTATTTAAAGTTTCAACAGCTTTCGGGTCATTATTTAAATAAGCTTTAACCAGATTGTCATAGGCTTTGTTAAATTTTAAATCTTTGCCAATCAGGCTTGGGCAAATTTCAGAGAGAACATAGATCGCTGCAAGCTCTTGCTTGGTTACGCTATCAGAAGTTGGAGTCACTTCAATCTTTTCTGCATCCGTAGATTTTTTATCTGCCGCAAATGCTGTAGGAGCTAAAGCGCTAGAAGCGATGAGAAATGATAAACCTAGTGTTTTAAAAACATTTTTCTTCATAAGAAATCAAACTCAGAACAAGACTTAAAGAATTTGAATAACTTATAGCATAGACGCAGGTAAAAAATTGTATGTTTGCTGTAGGAAACGTGGAGAAAGTGTGGGTTTAAATTTTCAGAATTGAAAATTCTTCAATAGATTTAAGCGATTTTCTCCTGCCGTATTCATCTTGCTTTAGCTGTCGTGGAGGATGGCATGAGTTCACTTGACATCCTGTATAGACTTAAACAAGATTAAAAAATAGCCATTAAAAGGTGAGGTGGAAAATTAAAAATGATGAGAAGGAATTGATAGAGAAAAGAAGAGATTAATATAAGGAGTAAAAGAATGAATAGATTTAATGGTGGTGTTGATATCGCACTAAAACTTCCACCTCACCAATTTGAAGCGACAGTTGCATTTTATCGGGATGTGATTGGTCTTAAACAGATTACAGAAAAAGAACCTGATATTGGTTTTGAATTCGGGCCAGTCAAACTGTGGATCGCCGCCGTGCCAGAGATGAGTCAGGCAGAACTTTGGCTTGAACTATTTACGGATGATTTTAATGAGGCAGCTCAATATCTAAATGAAGCGGGTGTTGTGCGTTGTGATGCGATTGAGCCTTTGCCTGAAGGTTTTAAGGGTGGATGGATTACCAGCCCTGCAAATATTATTCATATGGTTCGTGAGCCAGATGCGTGGTAATGGCTGTAGCAATATAAGGATATGATGTTGATGATGAAATGGAGAAGGTGTGGTTTTAAACAAGCTAGATTTAAAACCACACTGATATTCCAAAGCGTGATTAACCTTCGAAATTCAATACTTCTTCACACACAGCTTTTTGCTCAGCCTTGTCGACTTCAGTTGCCGCTTCATGGGCATCCTTCAATAAACTTTTAAATTCAGCATCTTTTTGCAAACTCTCAAGCGAAGCTGATTTGTCAGAATAGTTACTTAAATAAGTTCCGACCATTTTTTTGATGTTTTGATCAAATTTGGCATTTTTACCAATCAGAGCTGGACACATCTCAATCAGTACTTGCGCATTGGCAATATCATCTTTAATCAGTGCATCTGCTTCTTTAACTGAAACCGCTTCATCTGCAAATACAGCAGGTGCTGTAAAAAGCGTGAAACTCACCCCAAAAACTTTAAGAAAATTAGATAAATGTCTCATGGCTGCGTAAATTTTTAATACTAAGAAGCCATAAATATATATAATTCAAAGAATAATTCAATTGAAAAAACTGCTTAGTAACATTGAAGAGAATTGATTTTAGTGAATATTTTGATAGCAAACGATGACGGTGTGTTCGCACCTGGCCTACAGGCTTTGGCTCAAGCATTAAAACCTTTAGGTCGTGTGGTTGTGGTTGCGCCTGAAAGTGAACGTAGTGGTTATTCAAGTGCATTAACGCTGGATCGTCCTTTACGTCCTGTTCAAATATCTGAAGATGTCTGGGCGGTAAATGGCACACCAGCAGATTGTGTTTATTTGTCCATGAATGGCTTATTTGATTTTGAATTTGATCTGGTGGTCAGCGGAATCAATAGTGGAGCAAATTTGGGCGATGATGTTTTATATTCAGGGACTGTTGGTGCAGCTTTTGAAGGGCGTTTAATGAAACACCCTGCGATTGCAGTATCTTTGGCGGGTGCGAATGTGCGTGCATACGAGCATCCAGAACATTATGCAAAAGCAGCACAATGGGTACATGACTTTATTGCCAAAGGTTTACCAATTTTACCGCCGCGCCATATTTTTAATATTAATATTCCAGATGTTGAGCAGATTCAGGGTGCTCAAGTAACTTATCAAGGGCGCAGGGCACAATCGAAACCGATCAGCAGCCATGTTGACCCACGTGGACGTCAGGTGTACTGGATTGGATTGGCTGGTGAAGCGGTGACAGATCCGCAGCCTGTCTCGGATTTTATTCAGTCAGACTTCTTTGCTGTGTCAAATGGTTATGTCAGTATTACTCCAATCCAGATGGATGCAACCAACTACACGGTGCTGGAAAATTTACATGCTCATGTAAATGGATAATGGTGTGAATGTTATAACTTTGTGAATAAAGAAAGTGAGAACTCGTTTTTTCTCACTTTTTTGATACTCTTAGCGCAAATAAATTGAGGTTTTTTCGATGAGGGCGAAGATGCACTTAAACCATGTCTCGGTTTTTCTATCACAGAAAATGATTAAAACAATCGTTTTGTCTATGGCGGTTGCGACAGTGGCAGTTATGACAGGGTGTGCATCAAAACCGCAAGTCAATGGTGGAGCACGTCATACGATGCCAGCACCAAACTATTACACGGTGCGTTCAGGTGATACCTTAAGCGGCATCGCAAATCGTTATGGTTTGAACTATCTTAATGTTGCTGCACTGAATGATATCGCACCGCCTTATCGTATTTATGTCAATCAATCATTGCGTTTAAAAGGTTCAGTTGCTCAGCGCACTACATCAACGCAAGCGATGGCGCAAACAGCTCCAATCCAGCGTCAAAGTATTAATTTACCAACTCAGCAACCTGTAGCGCCAAAACCACAACCGGTTGTACCTCGTCCTGTCGTGCCAGCGGTTCCAGTGAATCCGTCATCTTCGACTGTCGCATCAAGTCTGCGCTGGGTTAAACCATCGAATGGTGCTGTGATTCAAACCTTCAATCTGGCGAGTAATGTAAAAGGTACACGCTATGGCGGTAATGTTGGCGATCCAATTTTTGCTGCTGCAAATGGGCAGGTGGTCTATGCGGCTGACGGCCTAAAAGAATATGGCAATCTGGTGTTGGTGAAACATATTGATGGCTATATCACAGCTTATGCACACAACAGCAAAATGCTGGTGAAAAGTGGCGATAATGTGACAGCTGGACAGAAAATTGCAGAAATGGGGTCTTCTGGAGCATCGCAAGTCATGTTGGAATTCCAAGTTCGCCTAGATGGTAAACCTGTGAACCCAAGCACAGTTTTACCAAATTAACTAAAGATTATTAATAAACTTTCAATAATTTATTAATAATCCCCCTAGTCTAAAAATAGACTTCCTTGTATACTTAATTTGATTGCTTTCATTAGAACAATAAGCATATTAATAAATTAAGTTGAGAGGGAAGTCTATGCTAGATCAATTGCGTGCAATGGGGGTCTTTGCTTGCGTTGTAGAAAAAAGTTCTTTTAGTGGTGCAGCAAGGGAGCTCGGAATTACAACCAGTGCGGTTAGCCAACAAATCCGTTCTTTAGAACAAGAAATGGATGTGACCCTACTTCATCGTTCAACCCGAAAACTCAGTCTTACAGAAGCTGGACAGGCATTTTTCCTCAGTTGTCAGGAAATGCTGGCTGCGGCTGAACGGGGCAAAATCCGCATTAATGAATTACGTGATGATCTGGTTGGGGATCTGCGTATTGCCACCACACCTGAATTGGGTGCATTACACGTCATTCCTGCATTGTCTCACTGGATGTCGGCGCATAAAGGACTGGCGATTCATTTTGAAGCAGACCATCGTTATATTGACCTGATCGAAGAGCGTATTGATATTGCGATTCGAATGAGTTTGAAGATGGAAGATCAGCAATTGTCTGCTGTGCCATTGGCACGTGTAGATCAGGTTCTGGTTGCATCTCCAAGTTATCTGAATCAAGCACAACCGATTACTCGTCCTGAAGACTTACGTCATCATGAGCTGCTTCCAATTACCTTAATGCAAAACTATCAGCATTTTACGTTCCGCCACGGTATTAGTGGGGATGTAGTCAATGTGGATATGAAAACTCGTTTAGGGACCAATAATGTATTCGTTGCCAAGGCGTTATGCCAACAAGGACATGGTTTGGCGCGTATTCTCTATATGGATATTCAAAAAGAGCTGATCAATGGGTCTTTGGTTGAGGTTCTACCCGATTGGCAACTACCAGCTTATACCTTGCATGCTTTAACCTCGAAGCGTGAACAATACCCAATGAAGGTTCATCGTTGTATTGATGCCTTGAAGCAATATTTTGCCCAGTTACCCGGTGGACGCTCCTTGCAGGGTGTCGCCTAAGTAAAAAGGCCATGTTCCGAAGAACATGGCCTTTTTCTTTATTTAATTTTCTTTTTACTTATCGATTTTAGCGTTTTCGCTTCAGCGGTGTTTTCTTCACTCGCTTTGGCTTTTGCTTCCACCTCATCTTTCTTGGCTTTTTTACGCTTTTTCTTTTTCTTTGGTTCGTCCTCTTCAACCGCTTCGCCGTCTTCGATCGCTTGCCAGTACTCAAGTTGTTCCATCACTGCAGCATAAATCGAGTTTTTGCTGTAGCGACCTTTTTTATCCAGCGTGCCGACTGGGCGCGCCATCAAAATTTCTAAAGCTTGGTCAATGGTGTCAATTGCGTGAACATGGAACAGTCCCGCTTTAACCGCTTCGCTGACATCTTGACGTAGCATCAAGTGTTGCATGTTTTGACGCGGAATAATCACACCTTGTTTGCCAGTTAGACCTTGCAATTTGCAGGCATCATAGAAGCCTTCAATTTTGGCATTGACTCCACCAATCGGCTGAACCTGACCCAACTGGTTCATCGAACCTGTGATTGCCCAAGATTGATCAATCGGGATCTGGCAGATTGCGGAGATCAGTGCAGACAATTCTGCAACTGTCGCACTATCACCATCGACCTGACCATAGCTTTGTTCAAAGGCTAATGCGGCAGAGAAGTGCAGGATTTGTTCGCGACCAAAGTGTGCTTTCAGGAAGCTCGACATCAACAACACACCTTTGGCATGCAGAGAGCCGCCCAGTTCGACACTGCGCTCAATATCCAGAATATCACCGCCACCTTGATAAACAGAGGCTGTGAGACGAGAAGGCAAACCAAACTCGACATCAGCATAATGAATCACCGAGAGGGCATTGATTTGTCCTAGACGATGTCCAGAGGTTTCAATCAATTGTGTCCCACGAGACAGATCCTGCCAGTAGAGTTCACGTAAATAGCCTAAGCGATATTGGCGGTGATGCAATGCCTGATTGACATGCTCATCGGTCACAATCTTGTCGCCAGCTTTAAATGCATGGTGGTGTGCTTCGCGAATTAAGTCACCTAACGTAGAGGCATGCAAAGAGAGTGAGCTTTGGTCTTCAGCCTGACGACTTGAATCCGTCAGTAACGCTGCAAGTGCCGAGCGATCAAAAGGCAATAGCTTGTCGGCTTGTACATAATCCGCAATCAGCTGCATATATGCCTGCTCATTACTGTCATTACGTTGTAATGTATCTGTAAAGTCAGCGCGAATTTTAAAAACACTACCGAGCTCTGGCTCAACCTCTAAAATTTCATAATAAATTTCAGGTTCTGCCAATAAAACTACTTTAATATCAAGGGGAACTGAAGCAGGTTCTATCGAAATGCTACCTGTTAGGGTTAGCATGTGCTCTAGTGAAGACAGTTTAAGCTGGCCAGATTTTAATGCGCGTTTTAAACCCTGCCATGCATAAGGTTGCTCAAGCAGTTGCTCCGCTTCCAGCATTAAAAAGCCACCATTAGCCTGATGTAATGAACCAGGGCGAATCAAGGTGAAATCAGTGGTAATGGTGCCGTTATGGGTCAGTTGCTCAACATGGCCTAACAAGTTGTAGTGTGTCGGGAAGTCTTCAAAAATGACTGGCGCACCGCTGTTCGGTTTATTCGAGACAATGACATTGGCTTGGTAGCGTGATGGAACACGGTTGAATAAAGCTGGGGTAAAGTCATCCTCTTCTTGTTCAAGAATGAGCTCAACATTGTCAATAATGTCTTCTGCATAATGTTTTAAATATAAATCCAGACCTTTGACGTCTTTATTTTTATTTAAAATCGATTCTACCCGAGGCGTGACCACTTGCGTTGCGATATCTCGATTTAGACTTGAAACCTGATCGCGTGCATCATCTTCCAGATCACCGAGATGTAATCCGAGGCGCTCAAGTTTCTTCTCCATATAGCGAATATTTGAGGTGATTTCAGCACGCTCTTTGCTATTGAGCGTATTCAGGTCACTTTGCGTCAACTCATGATATTCATTATCTTTGAGTTGCATTGGAATAAAGACATGTTTGTCATTACGTGAAATCAGTTTTAAATCGAGTTCTTCACCTTCTTTGGTGAGTTCGACCAGTGCCTGCTGTTGGACATCGCCTGTGGCCTGACGAATACGTTCAATGCGGTTGTGATAACTTTCGGCGCTAAAACGGCGTTCTAATTGTTTAAGAATAATTTGCCATGTTTGCTGTAAGGCATTCTGGAATTTAACGCCTTGTCCTGCTGGAAAGCGTAAAGCAATCGGTTGACGCGGATTTTTAAAATTATTGAGATATACCCAGTCATCTGGGGTTGGCATGGTTTTGGCGTGTTGTTGCAGTAAACGCTTGATCATGGTGCGCTTACCCAGTCCAGCTGTCCCCACAGCAAAAATATTATAGCCAGAATAAGGCAGGGCAATACCCGCCTCAACCGAAGCGCGTGCGCGATCTTGTCCTAAGAAATTATTGAGCGGCTTGATTCGTTTGGTTGAACTTGGTATTTCCGCTAAATCTGGAGTATGCGTGAGTTGGTCTGCACGTAGTGCTGTTTTAATCAGTGTTGGTTGTATGTCCGTCTGCTCAAAAGCGCTTGGAAATGAATTGATCTTCGCTGTAATCGTGTTTGTTGGTGTTAAAGATAAAGTTGTTGCAGTCATTTGATCAAGTTTTTGGGTCACTGTTGCTATCCAACAAATAAACGTAAGTTGAGTAATTAAAGGTATACAGTTTTGGACCTAAAGATCAAGCGAACTTGTGTTTTTTATCGACAAAACAAAAGAATGATTGCATAAAGCAACTTGCAAGCAAGAGCAAGAAACGATTGAATAAGCACATTTATAGATTATTGGAAAATAATAACCAATGACAACGCAAGCCACTGGGTGGGCTTCGGCATTTAAAGCATTTTTAGATCGCCGTGCCCTGATTATGTTATTTCTTGGTTTCTCTGCGGGGATACCGATTTTATTGATTTTTTCTAGCTTGTCTTTATGGCTAGGTGAGGCGGGCATTGAGAAGAGTGCAGTCACCTTTTTCAGTTGGGCTGCATTGGGATATTCTTTTAAATTTGTCTGGGCACCACTGATTGATGAGTTGCCAGTTCCATTTCTAACCAAAAGCTTGGGTCGCCGTCGTGCCTGGTTGCTGATTGCACAAAGTTTGATTATCTGTGCGATTTGTATCATGGCATTTTCTGATCCAGCACTTGGACAGAGCTATTTGATCCAGATGGCTGTGGGCGCTGTGTTACTGGGTTTCTCGGCGGCAACGCAAGACATCGTGATTGATGCTTATCGTATTGAGCTCGCTGAAACTGAAATGCAGACCGTGTTAGCGTCAACTTACAATGCTGGTTACCGTATCGGGATGATTGTTGCAGGTGCTGGTGCTTTGTTCTTGGCTGCTTATCTCGGAACTGCAAAAGGGAACTATATTTACGAGGCTTGGAAATATACTTATTTAACTATGGCTGCAGTCATGGTCGTCGGTATTATCACCACGCTATGTGTGCGTGAGCCACAGGTCAATCGTATTCATAAGCACTACAAAACCACTGATTACTATCGCCTAGTCTTTGTATTTTTTGTTGCAGTCGCTACATTCGTGGTGAGTTATATCTATTCGGGCAATGTAACAGAGGCAATTTCTAAATCAGCAGATATTAAAGATACAGCCGCATTATTTGGTCTGGAAGCACTACGCTTTTTAACCGCTACAGCAGCAGCGCTATTGATTGGTTTTGGACTGGTCAAAATCGGTGTTGTGAATCAGCAAATGGCGAAAGAAACCTGGGTTGCGCCTATTCTGGACTTCTTTAAGCGTTATGGTGTCAAGCTTGCATTGGTGCTGTTATTGCTCATCGGTTTTTTCCGTATCTCGGACATCATTGCAGGGGTCATTTCCAATGTGTTCTATCAGGATCTAAACTTTAGTAAAGAACAGATTGCGGAAGCCGTGAAGATCTATGGCGTTCTATTTAGCCTGATTGGTGGTTTCTTAGGTGGTTTGCTGGCGCAACGTATGAACATTATGAAACTGATGTTTGTGGGTGCGGTGCTGGCAAGTTCAACCAATTTGATTTTCATTGGTCTGGTGAAATCTGGTCAACCACTGGATCAGGTACACGTTCAGGTGGGTGAGCAACGCTATCAGGTACACACTGATGAGGTGGGCTATTGGAAGTTGCAAGTACCGAATGAGGTCTTAGCGAAAGCGAATTCAGTTCAGGTGAGTACCCAGTATCAGAATCAAGCTGATTCAAACATTCAACTTGCAGTTCCTTATTTAATTACTTCGCAACAGCCACAAATTCAGTTATTGCCGATTAGTAATGACGACCAGTTAACGCCAAAAGAGTTAAAACAAAGTTTGGTAATTAAAGGGCAGTTGGCAGGAATCAAAGCTGAAGATTTAAATGCTGAACGTCCTGTTGTTTTAAAACTCGATGGTCAGGAATTTGTCGCGAAAGTTGATTCCAATGGTTTATTTACGGGTGCGGTAGACGGCAAACTGTTGCAAGCATCTAGCAGCAAAACCATTACTGCTTTGGCGAATCAGAAAAATAATGCTGGTCATGAATTACTGGCAACACGACAATACCGTATCGATACTGCTTCACATACCGAGGCGCTAGATATTGATATTCAGCCTGTGGCGGTGATTGATCCGGGTCAGGCTGGAACTGTTGAACTCTCAGGTAAGGTGATTAAGAGCTATAGTTCTTTGTGGTTGTATTTAGCGATTATTATCGATAATTTAGCCTCTGGTTTGGCAGGTGCGGCATTTATCGCCTTCTTATCTAGTTTAACCAGCGTATCATTTACAGCTGTTCAATATGCGATTTTCAGTTCTCTCATGACGCTCACGCCTAAATTGTTGGGTGGGTATTCGGGAACAATTGTCAGCAATATTGGCTATCCGAATTTCTTTTTAATGACGACTTTAATTGGTATCCCAATTTTAGTTCTTGTGGTTTGGGTCGCGAAACTTTTACGTGATCATGAAAACCAGACAACACAGCAGAAAGGTGAATAACTATGCGCATGTTACATACGATGCTACGAGTAGGTAATTTAGAACAGTCTTTAAAGTTCTACACTGAGGTACTTGGTATGAAATTGCTACGCCAACGTGACTATGAAGAAGGACGTTTTACGTTAGCATTTGTGGGTTACGGTGATGAAAAAGACAATACCGTACTTGAGCTCACGCATAACTGGGATACTTCTAGCTATGACTTGGGCAATGCTTATGGTCACATTGCGATTGGTGTAGACGATGCTTATAAAGCATGTGAAGAAATCAAGGCTCGTGGCGGTAAAGTCGTACGTGAAGCTGGCCCAATGAAAGGTGGTGTGACGGTTATTGCTTTTGTAGAAGATCCAGACGGCTATAAAGTCGAATTGATTCAACAAGATCAGGATGCCTATAACAACTAATCTTGGCTTTAAAGTTCAAGATTTTTGGCCTAAAACGCTAGCTTTATTTAAATAGCCCAGTATGATGAGTAATTTGATCAAATGGTTGAATTATTCGCCATATTGGGCTTTTTCATTATTAGCGTGGATAGGGATAGTTATGTTGAAATTATTGGCATTGGACCGCTTTACAATTTTATTGGTTGTGATGGTGATACTGGCAACTTTTTTTCCAGTTTCAGGTCAGGTTGCACATTATTTTAATATTCTTACGACTGTTGCAATTGCCGTACTTTTTTTCTTGCACGGGGCAAAACTTTCACGTGAAGCTGTGGTTGAAGGCATGCTGCACTGGAAAATGCATGCTTTAGTGTTTGCTTTTACTTTCTTGGTTTTTCCAGCAATTGGGTTATTGGCAAAGCCTGTGTTAGAGCCATTATTAGGCCAGCAACTCTATTGGGGCTTCCTGTTCATGTGCTTCTTGCCATCAACAGTGCAGTCGTCAATTGCATTTACCTCTATGGCCAAAGGCAATGTGGCTGGGGCAGTGTGTAGTGCGTCTTTCTCTAATATTGTCGGCATGATGATTACCCCGATTTTGGTCAGCTATTTTATTTTAGGCCAAAGTCAGCATGGTTTTGATCCGACCGAATCGATTCTGCAAATTACTTTGTTGCTACTGGTACCTTTTGTATTAGGTCAGTTGCTACGTCCTTATATTTTTCCTTATATGGTTAAAATGCCAAGTCTGGTCAAGGCTTTCGATCAGGGATCGATTCTGATGGTAGTCTATGGTGCGTTTAGTAGCGCCGTGATTGCAGGTCTATGGCAACAGGTGAATGGCCTGACATTGTTCTATTTAATCTTGGCATGTTCGGTACTGTTAACCATCGTGATGTTGCTGGCTTTATATGTGCCAAAATGGTTAGGCTTTACACGAGCGGATCAGGTTACGATTTTCTTTTGTGGCTCCAAGAAAACCTTGGCGAGTGGTGTCCCGATGGCGCAGATCCTGTTTATTGGACAGCCTTTGGGAATGATTGTGCTGCCGATTATGATTTTTCATCAAATCCAGCTCATGGTCTGTGGCATTATTGCGAATCATTGGTCAAAATCGAATCAAGAATAGTTCGCAAAATTTAATTTATTGGCGTATAATGCTCGCCACTTGTTGGCTTTGCTCTGACCGTTAGAGTCTCGGTGAGTCAAAAGAAATGGTCTGTTGTGGTGTTGATCTGCAAGTGTGAGAACACTTTGCTTTCCTCATGTTGAGAGTGATCAATTGCGATAACAGCTTAAGCCTTTCTTACTAAATAGGAGCATCGACCATGCGCGCCGATATTCACCCTAAATACGAAACATTAGTTGCTACTTGTTCATGTGGTAACGTTATCGAAACTAAATCTGCGCTTGGTAAAGAAACAATTTACCTTGACGTATGTTCAGCTTGCCACCCATTCTATACTGGTAAACAAAAGAATGTGGATACAGGCGGCCGTATCGACAAATTCAAACAACGTTTCTCTGGTATGTCACGTTCTATCAAACGTTAATATCAAGAAAGAAAAAACGGGCTATATGCCCGTTTTTTTATGCCTGTGGATTATTGGATTGAGGAACACTCGCAGCAGTTCCTCAATCCTAAGAAGGCGTTATTGATCCTGTACGTCAGTAAGACGATCCAGTTTTTTCTGGAAATAGTTACCTTGCAAAAAGCGCGCTTCAACATTCCATGCATTGGCAAACAGGTTCATATCATTGAGTTCGGTTAAAAAGATTTCGACAGGTTTTTGCCCGATAAAGTGCAAAATCTTCTCTTGTAGTGTCGCCATGTCTTTTTCAGCGCTCAGCATTTGGGTGAGTTTGCTATGCAAGCTCAGATACTGAACATCGATTTGCTGCAACATCGAATCGCTGTAGAGGGAATCGCCAAAACCGCGGATTGAAATTTCGGCGCCGTGCTGACGCAATAAAGCGATTTGCGGTTGTGCTTGTGACAGGTTTTGTTGTAGTGATTGTTCAGAGAACTGCAAAATTAAAGGATGAGCTTGTTTACTGCCAATAATGGTTAACAGCTTCGCCACCAGTTCTGGCAGCTTTTTATCATTCAACAAGACGTGATGATTGAGATTTACAATCAATTTCGCTTTTGGATATTGGGTAATAAAGTTGTGTAACTGCTTGCAGGCTTCAACAAGAATCCAGCGATCGAGTTGAATAGAGAGCTCAGGATCATCTTTCAAGTCGCCAAGATCACTTAAATCCTGCCACTGATTATTATAGATAAACCCGCCAGATACTTCATAAGTATGTGTGTGCTGATCCTGCTTGTCATAGAGCTGCTGATATTTCAGATGGATATCGCCAGCATCAAGTTTCTTTTTCAGTTCTTGTAGCAGTGTTAACTGTACAGCAACAGGAATATGTTCTGTGGTCAGGCCAATATCTGCATCAATTTTCGGGCTATTAAACACAGGTAGAGGAACCAAGAAAGCCTTGGTTAAAACCTGTTCAAAACGAACTTCATCTGCAATTGGTTGGGTAATTTCACAATAGCCTAATTTTAAATGCAGCGGGAAGGTGTAATGATCGGTCACCACCAGTTGCGGTTTTTGTAAGCTATTCAAACCAATCAGAAGCGAATTGAGTACGCTCTTTGATTCCGCTTGAAATAATGAGACATACAAACCATGTTCAACCTGACACACAGGTACATTCACTTGTTCTTTAATGAAGTGAGGGATATTGGCAAAATACGCACGAGTCCCACGCCAATCGGTTTGAAAAACCTCACTTGGGCAATTGCTTAAGCTGAATAAAACCAGCGCATTGGCATTTGCAGGATGATTGGTCAACTGACGGTTAATATGTTGTAAAGCGCTGGTTAGACTCGACGCTTTCTCAACAGGTACGGCTGTTGAAGGCGTTGCTGCCGCTTGAGATGAAGTGCCACATTCAATATTGAGCTGGATTTCATCTTCATTGCCTGAAGGTAAGAATTCAAGATGAAGGGGATTTTGCTTAACTGTCGCATTTTGTGTGCGAAGTTCAAAACGGCCTTGTTCAAATTGTCCTTGAGAAATCTTTTTAAAGCGCAGTTTAAACTGGCTTAAGTCTTCTGGCTGCAATACATCCAGAATCGGCAAGCCAACTAATTCTTCTGGATTGGCAAAACCAAATAGATTTGCATATTCAGCATTCACATTCATGTGAATACCTTCCTGCAAAATGGCAACCGCTTTATGACTTTCTGCAACCAGTGATTGCGCTTGCGTTTGTGCAGCTTCCAGCTCATTGAGCAAGCGATGTTCTGCCTGTACTAAGCGACTGTAAGAAAGCGCACGAATAATACTGATATAGAATTTTTCTGGGGATTTTAGATTCAAGATATCATAAATGCCTTTATGGATATAAGCCTGATATTGATCGGTTTTATAGTCCTCAGGTTCGAGTAACAGAACTGGCAAACTTGGTTGCGATGAGGCTTGAATCAGGGAGAGGGTCTGTTCGATTTTTAAGTCATAGGCTCGACCAAAAATAACGATATCCCAAGGTAAATTAAGCTGTTTCTCGAAGGTTTTAAGATCATCGAGCAAGGTTGCTTTGATTTGATGATCTTGAGCCGTAAATAAAGCTGAAATCTGATTATAACGAAGCTGGTTGTCATCAATAATCAATAAACGTGTTTCAGTGCGTTTTAATTTTTTAGAGAGTAAAGAATTTCTCACTTTAAAGCTTCCCATAAATCTTGATCAATGGTGTCCATATTCTTTTGTGCCATATATCGCTGAAGAATCGGTTGTTCCTCATCATTCAGCAGTTCAAAATCAAATTGAACAAAACTTTGGGTTATTAATTGTGCGTTTAATAAGTACACTTTTACTTCCTCTTTCCCCAATCTTAAATGAACAGCTTGGTGTTCTCGAAAAATTTGTGAACCTGGTAAAATTAAAGTTGTTTTGGTTTCATCCAAATTCTGGTTTTTTAATAAAAGTGTAGGATGATAATTGCTGATGTGGCGATCTGCCTGAACACGTACCGCACAAGGGAAGATCTCCTGTGCCAGCACTTCTAAGCCGAGTTCCAGGCTTTTCTCGGTCGATTGTTTGAGCCAACGAATCACACCGCCACGCCAATGCCCATGCGATGTTTCTTTAACTAAAATATATTCACCTGTTCTTAAGTTCTTTGGTGCCTCCCCAGACCATTTAATACGATAACCGTTCACACTAATATCTAGGATATCAGCTTGGTAAACGGCTTTACTTTCACGGCTTAAACGTTGAATGGCCGATTCCTGATTGTCCGTTGAGCCTTTCTTATCCCAAGCAGACATAAATTTTGATTCATTTTGTAGACCATAGCTGTGATCTAACAGCAGTGTTTCTGCAAAATTCTTGGCTTTAGATAGGTAAAAGTGAGCAGTAAGTAAGCCAAAGCAGATATGCAATTGAGCCGAATATTCATAACGCTCATGCCGACGTTCTGCCGTCGTGCCAAGAATGGTTTGCACATGGAATTTTAATGCAGGGGTTAAATAGATCTTCTCATTCTTGGAAACATACTCTGCATTTTTATGCAGGGTTGCTGTGACGTGATCCAGTAAGCTATGCGTACTAATAAAAATATTTGGATTAAAGCCAGAGCTTTGTTTTTTATTATAAATGGGTGGGTGGTCTTTGGTGGTGTCGACTACATATTTGGTCAGGTCTGTTTCTTTGGTCAGGATCTGAACCATTTTTGCCCAGTCAAAACTACACTGGAATAACGCTTGAATTTCGGATTGGCGAATTTGATTGGTATTAAAAATATCCATCAAAATCAATTGGGCATAGGCTTGTGAGATGTTGCTTAATGCATTCGGTTTGCCTTGTACCTGATCCAGATTGGTATGCTGATATTTATGTGTCACTGCAGCATCATAGAGTTGATGCGCAATCAGCCATTGTCCAGCCACAGGTTCGCTATACAACATATGTTGTTGATAGAGCAGTTGCGTCAGTTGTTGCAAGGACTGAAAGGTTGCGAGGGTACGTGCCGTTTGCAGATTTTTCTTTTGGTTTAGCGCAAAGATAGAGAATTTCTGTTGATCGAGCTGATCGTTACTACGGCGGACAATATTGATATAAATCGCTGCAAAATAACAGCGTAGTAACATGGCTAGTTCAATAATATGTTCATTACGATCTGAACTGATCACGCCCTGATTGAAAAAGTTCTTTTCCAGACTTCCCAAAACATTTTCAATGGTTGGGTGTAGCACCTGAACCAAATCAAAACGTAAAGTTTCAGGGCACTCAAGTTCGCTCAGTTCAAGTAAGGCTGCAAATAATGCTTTAGAGGTATCACCCAACTGCATGATGGATAAATTGGAAATCCATTCATTTAGACTTTTCGAATTGGTATCGCAAAAGCTGAGTTTGTCTCGTCTCAAGACAGTTGGAATTTGAAAAATATCCGAAAAAGCATTATTCATCATTGTGTTATCAATCTCAGAACGTTTGAACCCCAAAAAGCGGTGTTTTATTTTTTTCGCCCGCAATTTCCCTGACAAGTTTTGGTACCAGATAGCCTGGTAAACTTGCTAATACATCAGTGTATATATGATCTATCTCTGAAGATCTTAAATCAAAATGCTGAGCACCTTTGACTTTATCCAAAACATGAAGGTAATAGGGCATTACTCGTGCTTCAAATAAACGGAAACTCAATGCATTTAAAGTTTCTGCAGAATCATTCACACCTTTCAGTAAAACCGCCTGATTGAGCACGGTAATATGGTGGAGTGATAACTGTAATAACTTTGAGCAGGTGAAATCATCGAGTTCAGCTGCGTGATTTGAGTGTACCACTACTACAATGCGTAGCCTACTGTTTTTTAATATAGAAATCAGCTCTTCATCAATACGGTTCGGGATCACAATCGGAACGCGTGAATGAATTCTCAATATCTTGATCTGAGGGAGAGATGCTAGACGTTCTAGCCACAAAGCAAGTTTTCGGTTACTTAAAGTCAGTGGATCGCCACCACTTAAAATCACTTCATTGATCTGTGGATTTTGTTCAATATAGGCTTTGATATTGATCCAGTCGTCATTTTTAGGCAGGTTTTCCTGATAAGGAAAATGTCGACGGAAACAATAACGACAGTGAATTGCACAGGCACCAGTCAAGGTGAGTAAAAAACGCGACTGGTATTTATGCAGAACTCCCGCCATTTGATTGGCAGCTTCTTCACCTAGAGGATCGGTCACGAACTCGGGATGTTCTTCCAGTTCCAGATGATGGGGCAAGACTTGAAGTAACAGGGGATCGAGTGGATCGCCAATGCTCATTTTTCCGACGAATGCACGCGGGACGCGCAATTTAAACTTTTCAGAGGCGAGGATTGCCCCTGATAATAGCTGATCGGTAGATAACTCAAGCAGATTTAACAGCTCTAAGGGATCAGTAATTAGGTCACTGAGTTGTGATTGCCAGTTTTGCTCTTGATGTAAATAGTTTATCATGCCATACGTTAAAAATAGTGTTAGTGTCACACCTGTGCGTGTAGTCTAGCATTAATAGATTTGAGTTTTAAGTTTGGAGTGCGCCTTTCATGGCCTATTATTCTACAAATGATTTTAAAGCAGGCCTTAAGGTTATGCTTGATGGCAACCCATGTTCAATCATGGAAAATGAATATGTAAAACCAGGTAAGGGTCAAGCATTTAACCGTGTGAAATTACGTAACCTTCGCTCTGGTAAAGTATTAGAAAAAACATTCAAATCAGGTGACTCTTTAGAAGCAGCTGATATTGTAGAAGTTGAAATGGACTACCTCTACAACGATGGTGAAATGTGGAACTTCATGGATCCTGTATCTTTTGAGCAAATCGCTGCTGATAAAACAGCAATGGGTGATGCTGCGAAATGGTTAAAAGACGATTCAAATGAAAAATGTACGATTATGTTGTTCAATGGCGTACCTTTAACTGTAAGCCCACCGAACTTCGTTGTACTCAAAATCGTTGAAACTGATCCGGGTGTACGTGGTGATACTTCTGGCGGTGGCGGTAAGCCTGCGAAACTTGAAACAGGTGCTGTGGTACGTGTTCCATTATTCGTACAGCAAGAAGAAAGCGTTCGTGTAGATACCCGTACTGGTGACTACCTAGAGCGTGCATAATTGTGAAGGCGTAGCTGAGCTACGCAAGATATACAATTATCGAAGGGGATGATGAACAATCATCCCTTTTTTTATGCCAAAGTATTAGATAAATTATTGAAGCTAGAATGTAAACTTACAAAGATATTTCTTCTACAGAAAATATAGAAAGGGAAAGCTAAATAACCACGCGTTATGTATTTGAGAGGTTTTGAATGGAGACAACACAAGCGAAGTCAGCACTTTCCTCAAAACTCCTTTGGAGTTTGGTTGCCATTGTTGGGGCAATTTCATTTGGGATATTGGCGGTTAG